>DAIMFM010000078.1:0-4909 GCA_036724585.1 Burkholderiaceae bacterium
TGAGCGCCAGCGGAGGAATATCCATGACCCGTCAAGTCCAGGACGCCTACATCGTCGCGGCCCGGCGCACCCCGATCGGCAAGGCGCCGAAGGGCGTGTTCCGCAACGTCCGGCCCGACGACCTGCTGGTGCATGCCATTCGCTCGATGCTCGCCGACGTGCCGTCCCTCGATCACGCGGTCATCGAGGATGCCATCGTCGGCTGCGCGATTCCCGAGGCCGAGCAGGGCCTCAACGTGGCGCGCATGGGCGTGTTGCTCGCCGGCCTGCCGAAGTCGGTCGGCGGCGTCACGGTCAACCGCTTCTGCGCAGCGGGCCTGACCGCGCTCGTCATGGCCGCCGACCGGATCCGCGTCGGCGAGTCCGACGCCATCATCGCGGCCGGCACCGAGTCGATGAGCATGGTGCCGATGATGGGCAACCGCCCGTCGATCAACATGCGCGCCTTCGAGTCCGACGAGAACGTCGGCATCGCGTACGGCATGGGCCTGACGGCCGAGAAGGTGGCCCAGCAGTGGAAGGTCGACCGCGAGGCGCAGGACGCCTTCGCGCTCGAGTCGCATCGCAGGGCGATCGCGGCGCAGGAGGCCGGCGAGTTCGCCGACGAGATCGCGCCGATCGAGGTCGTCGAGAAGTTCCCCGACCTGGGCTCGGGCGAGGTCGAGGTCCGCAGCCGGCAGGTGGCGCTCGACGAGGGGCCGCGCAAGGACACCACGGCCGAGGCCCTGGCCCGGCTGCGCCCGGCCTTCGCCGCCCCGCGCTCGCCGGCCGGCAAGGCCACCGGCATGGGCTCGGTGACCGCCGGCAACAGCTCGCAGACTTCGGACGGCGCCGGCGCCCTGCTGGTGGTCTCCGAGAAGATCCTCAAGCAGTTCCAGCTCACGCCGCTCGCCCGCTTCGTCTCCTTCGCGGTGCGCGGCGTGCCGCCCGAGATCATGGGGATCGGCCCCAAGGAGGCGATCCCGGCCGCCTTGCGCGTCGCCGGACTGGACCTGGCCGACATCGGCTGGATCGAGCTCAACGAGGCGTTCGCCGCGCAGTCCCTCGCGGTGATGCGGGACCTCGACATGAATCCGGAAGTGGTCAATCCGATGGGCGGTGCGATCGCGCTCGGCCATCCGCTGGGCGCCACCGGCGCGATCCGCGCCAGTACCGTGGTCCATGCGCTGCGTCGGCGCCAGCTGCGCTACGGCATGGTGACGATGTGCGTCGGCACCGGCATGGGCGCCGCCGGTATCATCGAGCGCGTCTGACACCAACTGGAACGGGAAACGGGATGACGATCCGCATCGAGACGGCCGACGGGGTGATGGGCCTCGCCTTCGACCGGCCGGAGCGCCGCAACGCGATCACCGCGGCGATGTACACGCAGCTCGCCGACGGACTGGCACGGGCGGCGGAGGACCGCTCGGTGCGCGTCGTCGTGCTCCACGGCGACGAGAACGCATTCACCGCGGGCAACGACCTGGGCGATTTCCAGAACGATCCGCCGCAGGGGACCGATACCCCCGTGCAGCGATTCCTGCAGGGCCTGCTCGAGTTCGACAAGCCGCTGGTCGCCGCCGTCTGCGGGCATGCGGTCGGCGTCGGCACCACCATGCTCCTGCACTGCGACCTGGTCTATGCCGGCGCCAATGCCCGGTTCGCGCTGCCCTTCGTCAACCTCGGCCTCTGTCCCGAGGCGGCATCGAGCGTGCTGCTGCCGCGCCTCGTCGGCCATCCCAGGGCGGCGGAGGCACTGCTCTTCGGCGACCCCTTCGGGGCCGACGAAGCGCTCGCGATGGGCCTGGTCAACGAGGTGCTCCCCGCCGCCGACACGATCGCCCGCGCCCGCGAGCGGGCCCGGGCACTGGCGACGCGCCCGCTGGAGGCCCTCGTCACCACCAAGCGGCTGATGCGCGCGCCGATACGCGAAGCCTGCGCGCAGGCGATGGCGGCCGAGGGCGAGCACTTCCGCCGCATGCTGCGCGAACCGGCCGCGCGCGAGGCCTTCGCGGCCTTCATGGAGAAGCGCAAGCCCGATTTCTCCGGGCTCTTGGGTCCCGGGACGGCGTGCCGTCGAAGCGCGCCGCTTCAGCCGGCCGGCTTGCGCACGAGCGGCTCGATCGAGACCGAGCCGTCCTCGCCGCCGATCCACCAGAGGCCATCATTGGCATTGGCCTGCAGGCGCATCGTGCGCCGCGCGAGGCCCGCCAGCCCCGCCGTGGCGGCCACCGGCAGCTCGAGCACCGACAGGCGATCGAGCCGCATGAGCGCATCCTGCTGCCGGCGCCACCAGAGGGCTGCGTTGCGCCCGTAGCTGACGGCCACGACGCGCCCGGCGCGGCCGCAGGCGCGGCGCAGGCGGCGTTCGTCGGGCAGGCCGACCTCGATCCAGCATTCGATCGCGCCGGTGTCGTCGCGCAGCCATAGGTCCGGCTCCTCGACGTCGGACAGGCCCGCACCGAAGGCGAGCGCCGGATGGGCATGCATGGCGAAGGCGAGCAGGCGCACCATCATGCGTTCCTCCGTTTCGGAAGGGTGGCGCGCGACGGTGAGCCAGTGATCCTGGTAGTAGCCGCGATCGATGTCGGCGATCGCGAGTTCGACGCGATGGATGGTGGATCCGAGGGCCATGTCCGGTACTTCGTCACAAGGGGCCGAAGCAGTCTCCCACAGCTGGCCGCGATGCGTGGCATCATCGCGGGTGCTTTCGTCGGTCGTTCCGAATCCGTCCGATTCCCAACATGCCAGTCCCGATCGATGCGGCGTTCGCCACGCACGCTTCCGGCCCCGGCCGACCGGCCGGCCGAGCCGCGCTGGTCGCCGGCGCGGTCGGGCGGCAGGGCGAAGCGCTGCTCAACACCGTGCTCGCGCGCGGCGACTATGCCAGGGTCCATGTCCTGTCCGAGGCGCCCATGGCGCTGGGCATCGACCGGCTCGAGCTCTGCACCCTCGAGCACCTGCCGAGAGTCGACGACGTGCTCATGCTGGTCGGACAGGGCGACGATGCCGGCGAACGCTCCTTCCATGGCCGCGATGCGCCCTTCGTCCAGATCACCGGCGCGGATGCGCCCGGGGTGGCCACCGCCGCCTCGGCCGTGGGGGCACGACGCTTGCTCGTGATTCGCCCGAGTCCGGCCTGGCAACAGATCGGGGAGCTGCAGCGCGCGCTCGGGGGCGCCGAGGAACTCGCCCTGGCGAGGCTGCCCTTCGAGTCGGTGCTGATCCTGCGGCCGGTGCGGATCGGGGCGAGCCCCGGCGGCGACTGGTTGCGCCGCATCGTGAATGCCTACATGAGCCTGCAGTTCCTGATGATGCCGAAGTCCATCCCGACGCTGACCTCCGAGCAGGTGGCCCGCGCCGCCCTGCAGGTCCTTCGCTCGTCCGGCCCGGGAATCCGTATCATGCTCGCCCGGCAGCTGGCCGAACTGCTCGAGCCGGCCCGTCCGGCCGGCGCCGGCCGTTGACCGGGCGGCGCATGCCGTCGGCCGAGCCCGTATTGACCGCTTCACGGCCGCTGCCCATGGTAGGGGCCGAGGCGCGGCCCCAGCCAGCCGGTGGTTCATCGAGAGGTAGTGTGCGCATCCTGTTCTTCGTTCGCGAAAGACATCCGACCTTCCGCGTCGACGTCACGGTCCTGTTCGGGAAATTCCTGTCCCGGCTCGGCGTCGCGTCCGACCTCGTGACGCTGCGCGAGCCCGGCAAGGCGTCCCCGTGGGGTGGCGGCGAGGTCTTCGGCCCGCCGGCGGGCGGCGGGCGCCTGCGCAGCAACCTCGCCGCCCTCCTCAACGACTTCCGCGGGCTGGGCCGGATCGGTCCGGCCTACGACCTGGTGCTGGTGCGCGACAAGCCGCTCTTCACCCTCTGGGCCTGGCTCGTCGCCCGGCTGCGCGGGATCCCGTTCGCCTACTGGATGTCGTTTCCCCTGCCCGAGAGCGCGCTCGAGTTCGCCCGCGAGCGTGGTCCCTCGATCGGCCTGCTGCGCTGGCTGGTGGTGTACGGGCGGGGCCTGCTCAGCTACTGGACGCTCTACAAGGTCGTGCTGCCGCGCGCCGACATCGTCTTCCTGCAGAGCGACGAGATGCTGCGCATCCTGCAGGCACGCGGCATTCGCATGCGCCACGCGGTGCCGGTCCCCATGGGGGTGGATCGCGAGGCGATCGAGCGGATCATGGCGCGCGACGACGACGCCATCGACCCGAAGGCGGCCGACTGGCTGGCGCGGGTCCGCGCCGCCGAAACGGTGGTCTACCTCGGCACCGTCGAGGAGAACCGTCGCCTCGAACTGGCACTCGAGGCCTTCGCGTCCGTCCTGCGCTCGCGCCACGATGCCCTGCTGCTCATCATCGGTGATGCCGACGAGCCGGGCGACATCGAGAAACTGAAGATGCTGGCGGCCCGGCTCGGCATCGCGCAGCGGGTCATCTTCACCGGCTGGCTCGACATGGCCACGGCCTGGCAGCTGGTGCGCGCCGCCCGGGTCGGCTTCTCGCCGTGTCCGCGCGGCGTGCTCTACGACGTCGCCTCGCCCACCAAGGCCGTCGAGTACATGGCGCTGGGCCTGCCGGTCGTCGCCAACGACCTGCCCGACCAGGCCTTCGTGATCGGCCGCAGCGGCGGCGGCCTGTGCACGCCACTCGATCCCGACGCATTCGCGAGCGCGATGATCGAGCTGCTCTCGGATCCGGAAGGCGCGCGCCGGCGCGGCCACGCCGGACGGCAATGGGCGCTCGAGAACCGCAACTACGAAAGGCTCGCGGGCCTGGTGCGCGACGAGATGCTGGCGGTGGCGCCGGCCGGGGAGACCGAGCGTGCGTGAAGCGGAATCGATCTCCTCGCGCGCCGATGCGGGCGGGGCCGACGCGGGACGCCGGAACGAGGAAGACGCAGCCGGCGCGCCGCCGGCGCCGCCCGGAACGAGAATGGC
>DAIMFM010000078.1:4919-11825 GCA_036724585.1 Burkholderiaceae bacterium
CGGGTGCTGATGGTCTGCACCGCCGGGCGCGGCGGCATGCTGTCGGTGATAGAGAGCTATCGGGTCGACGGCCTCTTCGACCGCTGGGGTGTGCGGCTCTTCTCGCCCCACGACGAAGGCAGCCTGGCGTGGCGCCTCTACCTCGCGGCGGTCGAGATCCTGCGCTTCATCGTGGAGATCCTGACGCACCGCGTCACCCTGGTGCATTGCCATGCGGCCGAGCTCGGCAGCTTCTGGCGCAAGTCGATCTTCGGCCTGCTCGCGCGCGCGCGCCGGATTCCGGTGCTCTTCCACCTGCATGGCGCCGAGATGAAGGACTTCTACGACGCCCAGGTCGCGCCGATCCGGCGCCTCATCAGCTGGATCCTCGAGCGCTATTCGGCGGTGGTGGTCCTCTCGCCCAGCTGGGCCGACTGGGTGCGATCGGTGGCGCCCAGGGCGCGCGTCTTCGTGCTCCACAACTACGTCCGCATGCCCGCGACGCAGGGCCGCCGCGCGGGGGAAGGGCCCGTCAAGGTGCTGTTCCTCGGCATCATCGGCCATCGCAAGGGCGTCTACGACCTCCTGCCCGCCTTCGCCGAGGCGCTTGCAAAGCAGCCCGCCATGAAGCTGCTCGTCGGGGGCAACGGCGAAGTCGAGCAGGCGCGCATGCGCGCCGCCGAACTGGGCCTGGGCGATGCCGTCGAGTTCCTCGGCTGGGTCGGCGGGGATCGCAAGAACGAACTCCTGGCGGCCGCCGACATCTTCGTGCTGCCCTCCTACAACGAGGGCTTGCCGATCAGCCTGCTCGAGGCCATGAGCTGGGGCGTGCCGGTCGTCTCCACCACCGTCGGCGGCATCCCGGAACTCATCCGCGACGGCACCGACGGATTCCTGATCGAGGCCGGCGACGTGCCGGCGCTCACGCGTGCCATCGCCGAGCTGGCCCGTGATCCCGCCCTGCGCGAGCGCATGGGCAGCGCCGGGCGGGCGCAGGTCGCCGAATCCTTCTCGCGCGAGGCCGTACTGCCCAGGCTCGAGCAGCTGTACGCCGACATATCGAGGGGACGGCCATGAGCGACGGGCCGCGCGTCCTCGCCGTGGCCTCCGGCGGTGGGCACTGGACGGAACTCATGCGCATCCGCGAAGCCTTCGAGGGCTGCGACGTCGCGTTCGTGAGCGTGAAGGACATGTACCGGGACGACGTCGCGGGACATCGCTTCTACGCGATCCCGGACGTCAGCCGGCTTCACAAGTGGAGGATCGCGGCGACCATCGCGCGCCTCGCCCTGATCCTGCTGCGCGAGCGGCCGGGTGTGCTCGTCACCACCGGCTCGGCGCCCGGCATGCTGGCGCTGCGCATGGCCAAGCTGCTCGGTGCGCGTACCGTCTGGATCGACAGTGTCGCCAATATCGAGGAGATGTCGCTGTCCGGCCTGAAGGCCGGGCGCGCCGCCGATCTCTGGCTGACGCAGTGGTCGCACCTGGCCAGGCCGGAGGGACCGCACTACCGGGGCAGCGTACTGTGAGGCTCTTCGTCACCGTCGGCTCGATGCTGCCCTTCGATCGACTGGTGCGGGCGATCGACGCCTACGTCGCCTCCCGCCCGGACATCGAGGCCTTCGCCCAGGTCGGCGAGACCCGGCACCGGCAGATGATGACGCCGGCCGAATACCGTCGCATGTTCGAGCAGGCCGACGTGGTGGTCTCGCACGTGGGCATCGGCACCGTGATCACCGCCTCCGAGCTCTCCAAGCCCCTGGTGATGCTGCCGCGGCGCATGGAACTGCACGAGGTCACGAGCCGCCACCAGCAGGCGACCGCGCGCTGGCTGGCGGGGCGCCCGGGGGTGCACATCGTCGCGACCGAGGCCGAACTGCCCGGCAAGATCGAGGAAGTGGCCGGCTCGCACGGCGTGGGGGATTTCGAGTCGGATACCCGCATCGCCCTCGTCCGGGCGGTGCGCGACTTCATCCGCGCCTGAGTCGGGGGATCACTGCAGGCGCCGGGCGTCGGGCCCAGGAGACGGGGCGCGGGGGACGAGGGGCCGGGTGGGGCGGGCGGCCGCGGCGCCGCGCCGCCGGCGCGGCTCTCAGCGTGCTTCCTCGGCGAAGCGCGCCCGCCAGGCGACCAGGCCGAGCACCAGGCCCATGAGCACCTGCCCGCTCAGGATGCCGCTGAGCGCCGCGTTGTAGACGAGACCGACACCGAGCACCACGATGGCGACGACCAGGCTGCGATCGAGTGCGCGGCCGAATCCCGGCGTGGAGCGCCGCAGGTTGCGCAGCGCGGTGGTGAACGCGCCCCACCATGCGAGCAGGTAGAGGGCGGTCCCGATGACCCCGAGCTCCCAGAGGAACTGCGGTATCGTCGAAAGCCCGAGGCTCTTGCCGCCGTGGCGGATGGCCAGCAGCGGGGTGGAGTCGTCGCCGTAGAGGTTGGTCGAACCGACGCCATGGCCGAAGGCCCATTCGTCCGGGTTCTGCATCCCGTGGTTCTTCGCCCAGTACGTGAACACCGTCTTGCGGTTGAGGTCGCCTTCGTTGCTGTAGCCGGCTTCGCCGAAGTTGTACGCGATGATCTTGTCGAGCCGGTCCTCCATCGAGATCTGCTCGCCCCCGACCCAGGCCGACTGCTGCCAGATGAGGTAGGCGCTGCCCAGCATGATGAAGCCGGCGGCGAAGGCGCCGAGGCCGAACACCAGCAGGATCGGCCGCTTGCGGATCAGGTCGGCGTAGGCGGTGATCACGACCAGCGGCATCACGATGAAGATGACGTTGGTCTCGGAAATGAGCAGCGGCGCCATCACCAGGGCGATCAGCAGCAGCGCGACCGGCCACCGCAGGAGGGACTCGCGGGCAAAGACCAGGATGCCGCCCGCGACCAGCATCTGCATCAGGGCGAGCACGCCCGAGGCGCCCCGCCCGGCCTGGTCGAGCTCGAGCAGGCCGACGATCGCGTCCGCGCCACCTTCGAGGACGTGGATGAGCTCGACGCGCTGGTAGATGGCCAGGGGCAGGTGCGCGATCGAGATCGCGAGCACCAGCAGCACCCAGCGCCTCACGTTCTTCGCGGCAAAGGGATAGGTGGCGAGCGCGAACATCACGCCCGTGCCCTGCGCGACGCGCTTGATGCCCGAGACCCCTTCGCCCAGCATGCTGTCGCTCCAGAGGATGGAGGCGGCCGCATAGACGATGAAGGCGGCGAACAAGGGGATGAACGTGGGGATCGGCTTGTGCGCCGAACGGTTCATGGTGGCGGCGTAGATCACCGACGCCCCCGCCAGGAACAGCGTCAGCAGCGAGAACAGCCAGGGAATCTTCTCGAGCGCCGGAATGAAGAACGCCACGGGGCCCGCGATCGCCAACGAACCCACCAGCACGAGCCACATCGCGATGGCCGGCATCTGCAGCAGCACCAGGCTGAGCAGCCCGCCGACCGCGATGGCCACGTAGGTGACCTTGCCGCTGGCGATGGCCAGCCCGCAGATGGCCGCCGCGCCGGCGAAGCCCAGCGGAACGAGCACGTCGGCCCAGGTCTGGAACCTGTCGGTCAATCTGATCGCTGTCATCGCGGCGATGTCGGGTTGGGCGGATCGCGAAAGTGACGGATCCGGGGCATCAGTCGGGTGGCGGCGCGGACTCGCGGCAACGGTACACGCCGGGCGCCAGCGTACTGCCCAAAAATATCACGGATGACGAACGAAGACGCGCGCACCGCGATGAGCGGTGCGCGCGGGGGGCTGGAATGTCTCTTACTCGACGACCGTCAGCAGCCTGTGGATCACCGCCATCTGGTCGCGGTTCCCGTTGAGCGCATTGCCCTCGGCCTGCCCTTCGAGGCCTTCGGCATACATGCAGGGCGAACCCGACTTGTCGACCACGATGAGGCCGTACTTCTGCAGGGCCCTGGCAAGCCGCAGGTGCGCCGGCGACAGGCCCAGCGATTCGACATCCACCGAGGGCGGGATCGCGAAGCGGGTGCCCATCGGGATCACACCGGCGTAGTCCGGCGACTGGTCGTCGCTGGTCGCCGGCCACACCGCACGGCCACCGAGGTACTTGGCCGGCAGCGCCACCGCGATGGCGTGCTCGATGGCGCCCTGGGTGGCTTCACCCTTCTTGATGAGGCCGCCGAGCTGCGAACCGCCGTAGGCCCGGGTCGCTCCCCAGCCGTAGGTCAGGTAGTCGGAGTTGTGCGAAAGATAACCGCTGACGTTCACGCCGCTGCCGTCGAGAGGAACCTTGGCATAGGACACCGCGGTGAACTTGCCGTCGCGCTTCTTCACGTACCAGAACTCGTGCGCGTTCTTGCCATCGGGATCGATGACCGTCATGTGCGCGTCGTTGGCCGGATCGGGATGGGCGTCGGCAGGCATGTGGATCGTGACATTGCCTTCGTTCGCCTTGCTCGAAGTGGTCAGGTTGTGCACCGAGACATTGATCGTCACGCGCGGATCGCTTTTCTTCGCATGCCACACCCAGATGGTCCACCGGCTGCTGTTCACGCCGAAGGGCGCGGTGCTGCGCAGGGACTTGGTGCGCGCGTCGTTCTCGCGATAGGTCGCGTTCGCCGGGATCGGCTGGTTCCAGGGCGAGTCCGCCGCGAACGGCCGGCTGAGGTAGTCGGCCTGCTTGGGCGCACCGCCCGCCGAGCCCGAGTCGGATGCCGCCGAGTCCGGGACCGACGCGTCGGGTGCCGGGTCGGAGGCCGACGAATCGGTGCCGCCGGCATTGATTCCCTTCGAGGGAATCGTCCCGCCGAGCCCGGGCGCGCCGACCGAGGTGCCGATCAGGTCGAGGGACGTGCCGGGCAGGGAAACGCCCGGCTCGCTGCCGGATACCGGCGCGGTCTGGTTCGAGGGAGCGGCCGGGCTCGCGTCGGCCATGCCGTCCGCGGAACCGCCGCCACCGCCACCACCGCAGGCCACGAGGGCCGCGCATGCCATCGTCAGGAACGACAGCGAAAAGGATCGATTGAACCGCTCTTTGGCGTTTCGGGGTGCGTCTGCATCGTATGCGTCAACAACGCACTTTGTTACTGCTTTCGTCGCCAATTTGGTCTCCAGTGAAGCAGAGGAGGTTGCTCACCTGGCTGGGAGACATGCTTATGTCGTGAATTTGTTCACGGCAGATTAGCGACGAGGCTGATATCGTCCGAGCGCCGAAGGCATGAACGGTCGGAGCGGCAGGATTGGCGGCGGCCGTTGACGCATCCGGGATACGTAATGACCACAGTCGGCTTTCCAGCGGCGCGCGCGACGAAGCGGCACGTCGCGCCGACGCCGTCGATGAACGAAAAAAATGGCGCCCGCGAGGGCGCCATTCATCTGTCGTGGACGACCGCCTGCGCGGTCGCCGCTTGATCGTTCAGCCGAGCAGTCGCTCCCGCGCCGCGGCGTATTGCGCGGCGATCATGTCGACGAGCTCGGTGGCCGGGCGCACCGCATCGATCACGCCGATGCCCTGGCCGCAGCCCCAGATGTCCTTCCACGCCTTCGGCTTGCCGGTCTCGAAGTTCATCTGGCTGGGATCGCCGGACGGCAGGTTGTCGGGATCGAGGCCGGTGGCGGCGATCGAGGACCGCAGGTAGTTGCCGTGGACGCCGGTGAAGAGGTTCGAGTAGATGATGTCGTGGGCGGACGCCTCGACGATCGCCTGCTTGTGCCGCTCGCTCGCGTTGGCCTCATGCGTCGCGATGAAGGCCGAGCCGATGTACGCGAAATCGGCGCCCATCGCCTGCGCCGCCAGGACCGCCCCGCCGTTGGCGATGGCGCCCGACAAGGCGATCGGGCCGTCGAACCACGCCCGGGTTTCCTGGACGAGCGCGAACGGCGATTGCGTCCCGGCATGGCCACCGGCGCCGGCGGCGACCAGGATGAGCCCGTCGGCTCCCTTCTCGATGGCCTTGTGCGCGAACTTCTGGTTGATGACGTCGTGCATCACCAGGCCGCCGTAGCTGTGGACCGCCTCGTTGACGTCCGGGCGCGCCCCGAGCGAGGTGATGACCAGCGGCACCTTGTACTTCACGCACATCTCGAGGTCGTGCTCGAGCCGGGCGTTCGACTTGTGGACGATCTGGTTGACGGCGAACGGTGCTGCCGGGCGATCGGGATTCGCCTGGTTGTAGGCATCGAGCTCGTCGGTGATGCGTTGCAGCCACTCCTCGAGCAGCTCGGCCGGGCGGGCATTGAGGGCCGGGAACGCGCCGACGATGCCGGCCTTGCACTGGGCGATGACCAGGTCGGGGTTCGAGATGATGAACAGCGGTGATCCGATGACCGGGATGCGCAGGCGCGACTTGAGTTCGTGCGGTGTCATGGGTGGTGGCTCGGGATGGCGGTTTGGGGCGGCGACCTGCGCCGGGACCGCAAGAGAATACACAAAGTCCGGAAGAAGGAATTCCGGAAAGACACGGCCCGCGCGTCGTGTCGGATGCGCGGGCCGTGCACGTGCCCCCGTGAGGTACCGCCCGGGGAGGCTTCCGGGGAGGCCTCCGTCCGGGCGGGCTCGCTCAGGCGATCGCCGCGACCGTCTCGGCGGCGGCCGGGGTGCGGATCAGGTAGTCGAAGGCGGACAGCGCCGCCTTCGCACCATCGCCGGCCGCGATCACGATCTGCTTGTACGGGACCGTGGTCGCGTCGCCGGCCGCGAAGACGCCCGGCACCGAGGTCTGGCCACGCTGGTCCACGACGATCTCGCCGTGGCGGCTCAGCTCGACGGTGCCCTGGAGCCAGTCCGTGTTGGGCACGAGGCCGATCTGGATGAACACGCCGGCGAGTTCGATCTCGTGGACCTCCTCGCTGTCGCGATCCACGTAGGTCAGGCCGGTGACTCGCTGGCCGTCGCCGTTGATCTCGGTGGTGCGGGAGTAGGTGATGATCCGCACATTGTCGAGGCTGCGCAGCTTGGCGATCAGGACGGCGTC
>DAIMFM010000079.1:0-225 GCA_036724585.1 Burkholderiaceae bacterium
ATCGGCGCGGGCACGTCCGAGATCCGGCGCATGCTGATCGGCCGCGAGCTGTTCAACGAGACGATGTAGGCGCCGCCCGCCCCAGGTCGGCGAGCAGCGGCTCGAGGATCGCGGCCAGCAGCGGCGCCTGGTCGGCGTCGAGCATCCGTCGGTGATGGCAGGCCATCTCGTGGCGGTCGATGCCGTCGGGCGCGACCGGGGCCCAGCCGAGCAGCGGGTCCTCGT
>DAIMFM010000079.1:235-11745 GCA_036724585.1 Burkholderiaceae bacterium
GTCCTCGTCCACGTAGCGCTGGTGGCGGTCGCGATGCGCGGCGGTGATGAGCGTCAGGCGCCCGGCTTCCAGCGGCGCGGGCCGATAGCTGCGCCAGAGCGCGAGCGCGGCCGACGCATGCTCCTGCATGTCGCGCGCAAGCGCGACGTCGCCGATCTCGGCCCGCGCCTCGGCCGTGAAGATACTCTCGTCCTTGCGCCCGCCCCGGCTCTCGAGCAGCCAGCGCAGGTGGGCGAAGCCGCGCGCGGCCATGGCGCGCGGGCCGCTGCGCGCGAGCTCGCCGGCGAACAGGTCGATGCGGCCCGCGAGCGATCGGCGCGGCGGATAGCCCGGGGCAAAGCAGTCGAGCAGGCAGAGCAGTCCGGCCTCGATGCCTTCCGCACGCAACTGGCGGGCGATCTCCCAGGCGAACTTGCCCCCGAGCGAATACCCGGCGAGCGCATAGGGGCCGACGGGACAGGCGCTGCGCAGTTCCTCGACCATCCGCGAAGCGATGCCGGGCAGGCTGGCGCTGCGCAGTTCCTCGGCCGGGAAGGCGGCCACGTCGAGCACGTAGAGCGGCTGGTCCGGCCCGAGCGCGCGGGCGAGCGCCTCGAACACGATGACCGCGCTGCCATAGCCCGACAGGAACACCAGCGGCGGCCGGCTCCCGCCGGCCCGGATGGGCACGAGGCAGCCCCGGCGCGCGGCCGCCACGCGACGGGTCAAGACGGCCAGGCGGGAGAAGAGGCGCACGGTCGGCGCCTCGAACAGGCGCGCCGTGCGTATCCTGACCCCGAACTCCTGCTCGACCTGGGCCACCATCTTGACCGCGAGGATCGAATGGCCGCCGACCGCGAAGAAGTCGTCTTCGGGCCCGATCGCCGGAGAACCCAGCGCGGCACGCCAGATCGCCAGCATGCGCGCCTCGGTGGGGCTGGGCGGTGCATCGCCGGCGGCTTCACCGATATCGTGGCGTGACGCCTGCGCCCGTGCCTGGGCCTGGGCCTGCGCCGCGGCGCGCAAGGCGTCGCGATCGAGCTTGCCGTTGGGGTTGATCGGCAGGCGCGCGAGCACCGTGGTCCGGTGCGGCAGCATGTAGGGCGGCAGGCGCTCGCGCAGTCGCGCTTCGATGCCGGCCTCGCCGCCGTCGGGCGTGCCGGCCACGAAGGCGAGCAGCCGGTTCTCGCCGGCCGCATCCGCCTCGACCAGTACGGCGGCCTCGGCCACCCCGGGACAGTCGCGCAGCGCGTGCTCGATCTCGCCGGGCTCGATCCGGAAGCCGCGCAGCTTGACCTGGGTGTCGCCGCGGCCGATGAACTCGATCGTTCCGTCCTCGCGCCGGCGCACGCGGTCGCCGCTGCGGTAGAGGCGCTCGCCCGGCCCACCGAAGGGATCGGCGATGAAGCGCTCGGCGCTCAGTCCGGGCTGGCCGAGATAGCCCCGGGCGACGCCGGGTCCGCCGATGCAGAGTTCGCCCACCACGCCGATCGGCACCGGCCGCCCCACCGCGTCGAGGATATGGCAACGGGTGTTGGCGATCGGCCGGCCGATGGGAATGCGCAGCCGCTGTGGATCGGCAGCGCGCGCCGCCGCCTGGTCGATCTCGTGCGCGGTCGCGAAGGTGGTCGTCTCGGTGGGGCCATAGACGTTGACGAGCCGCGGCACCACCTCGGCGTGCGCGACGGCGCATACGGCCGCCGGGTTCGCCGCCTCGCCGCCGAAGAGCAGCGTGCGCAGCCCGGTGAAGGCATCGGGCTCGGTCAGCGCGAAGGCGTTGAACAGCGACGTGGTCAGGAACATCGTCGTGATCCGGTCGCGCGCGATGCGCTCGCGCAGCCCCTGTGCCGACGGCAGCGCGTCACGGTCGACGACCGCGATCGCCGCGCCGTTGGCGAGCGCGCCCCAGATCTCGAAGGTGGCCGCATCGAACGAGATGTTCGATGCGAGCGCGATGCATTCGTCGGGCGCCGGCCGGAAGTAGTCCGTGTTGCAGACCAGGCGCAGGACGTTGCGGTGGGTGACCATGACGCCCTTGGGCCGGCCGGTCGAGCCCGAGGTATAGATGACGTTGGCGAGCGATTCCGCCGTCGCACCGGATTCGGGTGGCGTATCCGGCCAGGCCTCGGGCGATACATCGCGCGCTACATCGCGCGAGACGCCTTGCGACATGCCCGGCGCCATGCCGGGCGCCAGGCAGGACCATTCGCGCCGGGGATCGACGGTCGCCGCCATCGGATCCCGCTCTTCCGAATCCCGCTCTTCCGGATCCGCCGGCGGCTCTTGCGCGACATCGGCCTGCGCATCGAGCGCGATCGCCGGTGCCGGCAGGGCGCCGCCGAGGCTGGCCAGCGATGCGCCGGTGCCCACGAAGGCGACGGGCTGCGCATCCTCGATCATCAGGCGCAGGCGCTCGACGGGCCAGGAGGCGTCGAGGGGCAGGTAGGCGCCCCCCGCCTTGACGATACCGAGCACCGCGACCACGAGCTCGAGGCTGCGCGGCAATGCCAGCGCGACGATGCCGTCGGGACCGACGCCGAGCGCGCGCAGGCGGTGGGCGAGGCGATTCGACCGGACGTCGAGCTCGCGATAGTCGAGCCGCGCCCCGCCGTCGACCACCGCCAGCGAGCCGGGCCGTTCGGCGGCCGCGACGGCGAAGCGCTCGGCGAGCGTCGATTCGGCCGGGAACGGACGCATGGTCCGGTTCCACGCATCGATCCGGGCCCGGTCCGACGGATCGACGATGTCGAGCGCATCGACCAGGGTCGAGGGCGCATCGACGATCGCCCGCAGCAGGCGCTCGAACTGGCGGCACAGCGCGGCCGCCGCGCTGGCGTCGAAGTACTCGCGGGCGTACTCGAGCTGGCCCTGCAGGCCCGGCCCCGAACGCAGCAGCGACATCGCGAGGCCGAACTTCGCCTCCGCGGTGCCGATCCTCTCCTGGCGGCAGGCGAGTCCCTCCAGGCGCAGCTCCGCGTCGGGCCGGTCCTGCAGCGCCAGGCTCGCCTGGAAGACCGGGTTGCGCCCGGGCACGCGCGGCAGCTTCAGGGCGGCGACCACCCGGTCGAAGGGCACCGCCCGGTCGTCGAGGGCCGCCACCACCCGCTCGCGGGTGCGGTCCAGGAAGGTGTCGAAGCCGATGCCGGCCGACGGTGCGATGCGCAGCGCCAGCATGTTCACGAAGTAGCCGACCAGCGATTCGACCTCGATGGGTTCGCGGCCGGCGACCGGCGAGCCGACCGCGAAATCGCGCTGGCCGCTGTGGCGCGACAGCAGGACCTGGAAGGCCGCGAGCAGGACGGTGAAGAGCGTGGCGTCGTGCCGCCGCCCCAGCTCGCCCAGGCGATCGACCAGTGCCGGCTCCAGGGCGAAGGACACGAAGCCGCCCCCGGGCTCCGCCTCGTCCGGCGGGACGGCCGCCGGGGGCAGCTGCAGGTCCTCGCCGCCGGCCAGGCGCTCGCACCATCGCGCGAGGGCCGCATCGCTGCCCGCGGCGTCGTCGGCGCCCGCCCGCCAGCGCGCATGGTCGACGAACTCCAGCGCCGGTGCCGGATCGACGTGGCGGCCGCCGCTCGCGGCGATCCGGTACCGCTCGCCGAGCTCGTGCATCAGCACGCCCATCGACCAGCCGTCGCCGACCAGGTGGTGGACGACGAGCTGCAGCAGGTGCTCGCGCGGCCCGAGGCGCAGCAGGATGGCCCGCGCCAGCGGCGGGCAGGCCGGATCGAACGGGGCACGGGCATGCTCGCGCAGCAGGCGCGCCGCCACCGCCTCGGAATCGGCGCCCGCACCGGGATGGTCACCGGCGTCGGCGAGGTCGACCTCCTCGAGCACCGGGATGGCGCTCTCGTCCACCTGCTGCCAGGCGACGCCCTCGCGCAGGAAGAAGGCGGTGCGCAGCGCGCGATGCCGCGCCAGGGTGCCGAGCACCGCCTCGCGCAGGGCGCCTTCCTGCAGGTCGCCCTCGATGCGCGTGGTCATGACGATGTGGTAGCGCGCCCCCGGCCCGGCCACGGACTCGACGAAGAGCAGCGCCGCCTGGGCGGGCGTCGCCGGCGCCGGTGCCGCGGGGTCGCCGATGACGGGGCCGCCGCCCGGTCCGGAGAGCTCGGCGTCGCGGCGCGCCAGCGCGGCATCGACGCGCGCTGCGAACGCGCCCACGGTCGGGGCATCGAAGTGCGCGCGCAGCGGCAGGTCCACCCCGAGCCGCGAGCGCAGCCGCGCGTTGGCTCGGGCCGCGAGCAGCGAATGGCCGCCCAGCTGGAAGAAATGGTCGTCCTCCGACCAGACGCCGGCGACCATGCGCGCGCTCTCGCTCTCGAGCGGCGCGGCGGGACGGTTGGCCGCGGGCGCCACCGGGTCGGGCACGCGCAGGGCGCGCCGGTCGAGCTTGCCCGAGGGCAGCAGCGGCATCTCGTCGACGTCGACGAACACACCCGGCACCATGTATTCGGGGAGCACCCGCTGCAGGGCCGCCCGCAGGCGCTCGTGCGCCGGCGCGCGGCCCGGCGTCCCGCTCACCCAGGCGACCAGCTGCAGGCCGGCGACCGGATGCTCGACGACGCCGACCGCCGCCGCCCGCACGTCGGGCAGCTCCGAGAGGACCGTCTCGATCTCGCCCGGCTCGATGCGGAAGCCGCGGTACTTGACCTGGGCGTCGGTGCGGCCCATGAACTCGATGCGGCCGTCGGCGCGCAGGCGACCGAGGTCGCCGGTGCGATAGAGCCGCCCGCCCGGGTCCGGACCGAACACGTCGGCCACGAAGCGCTCGGCGGTGAGCTCGGGCCGGTTGAGATAGCCGCGCGCGACGCCGGCCCCGCCGATCCAGATCTCGCCGGGCTCGCCATCGGGCACGGGGCAGCGCCCGGCATCGAGCAGGTGGACCGTGGTGCCCGCCGTCGGCAGGCCCAGGGGCACCGGCCCCGCCTCGCCGTCCGGCGCGCAACGGTGGAACAGCGAATTCACCGTGCATTCGGTCGGACCGTAGAAGTTGTACAGCGCGCCGTCGACGAGCCGCGCCCAGCGCCGGGTCTCGGCCGCCGGCAGCACCTCGCCGCCCGCGACCATCACCCGCAGCGGGAACGGGCCTGGATCGCGCTCGAGTTCGTCGAGAATGCCGGCGAGCAGGCTCGGCACCGCCGACGCGACGCTCACCGCATGGCGCCGGATCGCGGCGAGGATCTCGCGCGGGTCGCGCAGCGCATGCTCGTCGAGCATGACGCCGGTCGCGCCGGTGAGCAGCGGCGCCCACAGGCCGAGGGATGCGCCATCGAAGGAGACCGGGGTGCGCAGCAGGATGCGGTCCTCGGGGCGGATGTCGAGCGCGTCGATCTCCCAGAGCATCTCGGCGACGAGGTTGTGGCGCTCGACCATCACGCCCTTGGGACGGCCGGTGGAGCCCGACGTGTAGATGACGTAGGCGAGGTCCCGGGGCGAGATCGGGTAGTTCGGGTCGGTGTCGTCGCAGGCGGCGATGCGCGCGGCCTGGGCGAAGGGGCAGATTGCCGGCGGCGGCTCGGGCATGCGCAGCGAGGCCGCCAACTCGGTCCGGGCGAGGAGGATCCGGGCCCCGGCATCGGCCAGGACGAACCCGAGCCGCTCCGGCGGCGCCGCGGGGTCGAGCGGCAGGTACGCCCCGCCCGCCTTGAGTACCGCGAGCAAGGCGACCCACAATTCGGGGCCGCGCGGCAGGCAGACCGCGACCACCACCTCGCGCCCGACGCCGGCCGCCCGCAAGTATCGGGCGAGCTGGTTGGCCCGCGCGTTGATCGTGCCGAGCGTCCACTCGCCGGCCCCGAAGCGCAGCGCGATCGCATCGGGAACCCCGGCGGCGCGCGCCTCGATGAGTCGGGACAGGCAGGCGGCGGCCGCGGGCACCGCGGCGTCGCCCGCGGCGGACCCCGCAGCAGGCGTAGGTTGGATGCTGACGGGGTCGCGCACAGTCCCGAGTCCGCTCGTTCTCTACCGGATCGCCAATCTTGATCCCTCGCGCCGCGAAGGTCAGTACCGCATGGATCAACGGCTATGGAAGGCCGACCGGCGAATTCTAGTCGAACGGTATTAACCCGAGCTTAGGGACTCCACGGGTTGCATGCGCTGCACGCAGGGTCCAGCGCCCCGCGTGGCCGGCCTGCGCGCATGGCCCGATCCCCCGCCCGGTTTATCATGGGAAGGCTGGGCGGGCATCGTTGCCCGCCCGCCACCCGCGGTCCGGATACCGAGCGATGAGAAGCGCCAGCGCCCTGCAACCTGCCCTGACATCCCCCGCCGCCGTCCCCGGACTGCAGGTGGAGCGGCGACGGACGCGGCGCGATGTCGATGTCGCCGATTCCATCGCGCGCACCATCCTGGCCGGCTTCGATCGCCACTACAGCCGCTTTCGCTACCACGCCCAGCTCGCCAAGGGCCGCTACGAGGCGGGCGACTTCCATGCGATCCGGCGCCTCGCGAGCGAGCGCATCGCCTTCTACGACCTGCGGGTGCGCGAGGCGATGCAGCGGCTCGAGAACGAGTTCCACGCCGAGGAGCTCTCCGAGACGATCTGGGTGCAGGTCAAGCGCCAGTACGTCGGCCTGCTGCGCACGCACCACCAGCCGGAGCTCGCCGAGACCTTCTTCAACTCGGTCTGCTGCAAGATCCTGCACCGCAGCTACTTCCACAACGACTACATCTTCGTGCGCCCGGCCACGGCGACCGACTACCTCGAGACCGAGCCCGTCTCGTACCGCTCGTACTATCCGCTGGTGCGCGGCTGGCGCGGCGCCCTGCGCGACATCTTCATCGACATCGGGCTGGCCTGCCCCTTCGTCGACATCGAGCGCGACCTCGCGCTGGTCGACCAGGCCCGCATCGAGCAACTCGGCCCCGACTTCGTCGCCGCCCCCGACTGCCAGTTCCAGGTGCTGCGTTCGCTGTTCTTCCGGAACAAGGGCGCCTACCTGATCGGGCGCTTCGTCAACGAGGGCGAGATCCTGCCCTTCGCGATGCCGCTGCTGCGCAACTCGCAGGGCCGGGTCTACGTCGATACCGTGCTGTTCGGTCCCGACCGGATCGAGGCGCTGTTCAACTTCTCGCGCGCGTACTTCATGGTCGACATGGACGTGCCCTCGGCCTACGTGCGCTTCCTGGTTTTTTTTTTTAATTATAAGGCGTAGTCCGAGATCTACACCATGCTGGGCCTGCAGAAGCAGGGCAAGACGCTGTTCTACCGCGACCTGCTCTACCACCTGCGCCATTCGCACGACAAGTTCATCGTCGCGCCGGGCATCAAGGGCCTGGTGATGGGGGTGTTCACCCTGCCCTCGACGCCCTATGTCTTCAAGTTCATCAAGGACAAGCGCGGCAAGGACGTCACGCGCGAGTTCGTGAAGTCGCAGTACACGCTGGTGAAGTACCACGACCGGGTGGGGCGCATGGCCGACACCTGGGAGTATTCCAAGGTGCCCTTCCCCAAGGCGCGGCTCGACCCGGCGCTGCTCGCCGAACTGTTCGAGACCGCGCCGTCGCTCATCACCGACGAGGGGGACTCGATCGTGATCGAGCACCTGTACATCGAGCGGCGCATGACGCCGCTGAACATCCACCTCGAGCGAGCCGACCCCGAGGCGCGCGAGCATGCGGTGATCGAGTACGGCGACGCGATCAAGGACATGGTCGCGGCCAACATCTTCCCCGGCGACATGCTCTACAAGAACTTCGGCATGACGCGCCAGGGCCGGGTGGTGTTCTACGACTACGACGAGGTCGCCTACCTCACCGACTGCAACTTCAGGCGCATCCCGCCCCCGCGCACGCCGGAGGACGAGATGGCCGCCGAACCCTGGTACCCGGTGGCGTCCAACGACATCTTCCCCGAGGAGTTCGGCACCTTCCTGCTGGGCAACCCCGACATCCGCAAGATCTTCCTGGAGCACCACGCCGACCTGCTCGACCCCGCCTTCTGGCAGGAGAAGCAGGACCACATCCGGCGTGGCATCCTCGACGATGTGTTTCCCTATCCCGCCGCGCTGCGCTTCCGGCATCCCGACAACGACCGGCGCAGCCGGTACCTGACGACCCCTGACGGAGAAAGACCATGAGCGATCCCATCGTCATCGTATCCGCTGCCCGCACGCCGATCGGCGCCATGCAGGGCGAACTGTCCTCGCTCGCCGGCCATGAGCTCGGCGCCGTCGCGATCCGCGCCGCCGTCGAGCGCGCCGGGATCCCCGCCGACCGGGTCCAGGAAGTCATCATGGGTTGCGTCCTGCCCGCCGGCCAGGGCCAGGCGCCCGCGCGCCAGGCGGCGATCGGTGCCGGCCTGCCCGTATCGGCCGGCGCGACCACGCTCAACAAGGTGTGCGGCTCGGGCATGAAGGCCGCGATGCTCGCCCACGACCTGCTCGTGGCGGGCAGCCAGGACATCGTCGTCGCCGGCGGCATGGAGAGCATGAGCAACGCGCCCTACATGATGCTCAAGGGTCGCGGCGGCTACCGCTACGGCCACGGCACGCTGTTCGACCACATGGCCTACGACGGCCTCGAGGACGTCTACGACAAGCTGCCCAACGGTGGCGGCAAGTCGATGGGCACGTTCGCCGAGAAGTGCGCGGCGAAGTACGAGTTCAGCCGCGAGGAGCAGGACGCCTACGCGATCGAGTCGACGCGCCGCGCGCGCGCCGCCAACGAGGACGGCAGCTTCCAGTGGGAGATGGCGCCGGTGAAGATCGCCGGGCGCAAGGGCGAGGTCATCATCGAGCGCGACGAATCGCCCTTCAAGGCCAATCCCGAGAAGATCCCGACGCTCCGGCCGGCGTTCGCCAAGGACGGCACCGTGACCGCCGCGACCTCCTCGTCGATCTCCGACGGCGGCGCCGCGATGGTGCTGATGCGCGAATCCACCGCGAAGGAGCTGGGCTGCAAGCCGCTCGCGCGCATCGTCGGCCATGCGACGCATTCGCAGCAGCCCGAATGGTTCACGACCGCGCCGGTCGGCGCGATCGAGAAGCTCTATGCCCGGACCGGCTGGAGCACCGCCAACGTCGACCAGTTCGAGATCAACGAGGCCTTCGCGGTGGTCACGATGGCCGCGATGAGGGAGCACGGGCTCGCGCACGAGCAGGTCAACCTGCACGGCGGCGCGACCGCGCTGGGCCATCCGATCGGCTGCTCGGGTGCGCGCCTGATCGTCACGCTGCTCGGGTCGCTGCGCAAGACGGGCGGCAAGCGCGGCATCGCCTCGCTGTGCATCGGCGGCGGCGAGGCGACGGCGATGGCGATCGAGATGGCCTGAGCCGGATGGGCAGCCGAGGAGACGGGACCATGCCATGCCGACCGCACTGATCGTGGGGGCCTCCAGGGGGATCGGCCTGGAGTTCGTGCGCCAGTACCTGGAGGCCGGCTGGAACGTGTTCGCCACCCATCGGGGCGAGGACGACCGGATCCGCCTGCGCGACCTCGGTGCGCACACGCTGCGGCTCGACGTCCTCGACCCGAACGACGTCGCCGGCATCGCCTGGCAGCTCGACGGCGAGCGGATCGACGTGGCGCTGGTCAATGCCGGCGTCTACGGGCCGCGCACCAGCCACATCGCCCAGCCGCCCGGCGACGAGGAGTTCGATCTCGTGATGCGCACCAACGTGCTGGCGGCGATGCGGCTGGTCCCGGTCCTGGCGCCGGTGCTGGCGCCGGCGCGCGGCACGCTGGCCTTCCTGTCGAGCCGGATGGGTTCGATCGCCGAGGCGGGCGCCGCCTACGGCATGCTCTACCGGGTCTCGAAGGCGGCGGTGAACATGGTCGCCCGGCTCGCGCATGCCGAATACCACGACCAGGGGCTGCGGGTGCTGTCGCTGCATCCGGGCTGGGTGCGCACCGACATGGGCGGGCCCAACGCCGACGTCGAGGTGGACGTCAGCGTCGCCGGCATGCGCCGCGTGATCGCCGACCCGACCGCCTGGCCCAGCGGCAGCTTCTTCGACTATCGCGGCCAGTCGCTGGCCTGGTGAGGAATGGCCATGCAGGGACGACGCATCGGCTCGGGATCCGCCTTCGAATCGCTGGCCGGCTATTCGCGCGCGGCAATCGAGGGCAACCGGATCCATGTATCGGGCACCACCGGCTTCGACTACGCCACCATGCAGATCGATCCCGATCCGGTGGCGCAGGCGCGGCAATGCTTTCGCAACATCGATGCCGTCCTGCGCAAGGCGGGCGCCAGCCTGGACGACGTGGTGCGGGTGCGCTACCTCCTGGCCGATGCGGCGCTCTTCGAGCGGCTCGCGCCGGTGTTCGCCGAGCACCTCGGGCGCGCCTCGCCGGCGGCCACCGCCATGGTGGTCGGCCTGATCGATCCGCGCATGAAGATCGAGATCGAAGTCACCGCGCTGCGCACCGACCCCGGTGTGCATTCCGCCTAGAAGGAGCCGCATGATCCTCGACGAAGACAAGCGGATGATCCGCGACGCGGTACGCGAATACGTCGCCGCCGAAGTGACGCCGCACGCCGCCCGCTGGGACCGCGAGCACCACTTTCCGGCCGAGGCGCTGGCCGGCCTCGCGGCGCTGGGCGCCTACGGGGTCGCGGTGCCCGCCGAGCTCGGCGGCGCCGGCCTCGACTACCTGTCGCTCGCGCTCATCCTCGAGGAGATCGCCGCCGGCGACGGCGCCACCTCGACCATCGTCTCGGTCAACAACTGCCCGGTCTGCTCCATCCTGCTCAACTGGGCCAGCAGTGAGCAGCAGGAGCAGTGGCTGCGCCCGCTCGCCGAGGGACGGATGCTCGGCGCCTTCTGCCTGACCGAGCCGCACGTCGGCTCCGAGGCCGGCGGCCTGCGCACCCGCGCCCGGCGCGACGGCGGCGACTACGTGCTCGACGGCACCAAGCAGTTCATCACCTCGGGCCGGAACGGCGATGTCGCCATCGTCATGGCGGTCACCGATCCCGAGGCGGGCAAGCGCGGCATCAGCGCCTTCATCGTGCCGACCGACACCCCGGGCTACCGGGTGGTGGGGCTCGAGGACAAGCTCGGCCAGCACGCGTCGGACACCGCGCAGATCGCCTTCGAGTCCTGCCGCGTGCCGGCCGCCAACCTGATCGGCGCCGAAGGCGAGGGCCTGAAGATCGCGCTCTCGGGGCTGGAGGGCGGGCGCATCGGGATCGCGGCGCAATCGGTCGGCATGGCGCGGGCCGCCTTCGAGGCGGCGCTTGCCTACGCGAAGGAGCGCAACGCCTTCGGCCAGCCGATCTTCGAGCACCAGGCGGTGCAGTTCCGCCTGGCCGACATGGCGATGCGCATCGAGGCGGCACGCCAGCTGATCTGGCATGCGGCCAGCATGAAGGACGCGGGCCAGCCCTGCCTGAAGGAGGCGGCGATGGCGAAGCTCTTCGCCTCCGAGATGGCCGAGCGCGTCTGCTCCGACGCCATCCAGACCTTCGGCGGCTACGGCTACGTGGCCGACTTCCCCGTAGAGCGCATCTACCGCGACGTGCGGGTGTGCCAGATCTACGAGGGTACGAGCGACATCCAGAGAATCCTGATCGGGAGGGCCCTGGC
>DAIMFM010000080.1:0-825 GCA_036724585.1 Burkholderiaceae bacterium
CACCGAGCCGTCATAGGTCTTCTCCTTCTTTGCGACGACGAGCGTGGCGAAGAAGACGAAGCAGCCGATGAGGGCGCCCACCGCGAACAGGATGATGCTCAGGTAGAAGCCCGGCTCGGCCATCATCGGCACGTAGGACGTCATCATCACGCTGGACGCGCCCTGGAACACAACGTAGTTGTTGGCGAGCGAGCCGACGACCATGAGGCCGAACCCGAACCAGGCGAGCCGGGGCATCGCGAGGCGGCAGCGCAGCAGGGTCGACGAGCAGAAGTACAGCAGGCCGATCTCGAAGAAGATCAGCCAGAAGATCAGCATGTCGAGGCCGTGGGCGGTGAGCACCATGTAGAAGGTGTCCGCCTCGAGCCAGTGCACCGCGGGCCAGCGCGTGAGGACCACGCCGATGGCCAGCAGGCCCCCGAACAGCAGCCACAGGAAGCCGGCGCTGACGTTGGCCTTCATCAGCCATTCGGCTTGCTTCTCGAACTGCAGGCCGGAACGCGGGCAGGTGCGATAGGTGGTGGCGACGGTCATGGCGCTCTCGCTACTTGACGTAGAGGCGGCTCACCATCTGGTGGTGGCCGATGCCGCAGTACTCGTTGCAGACGATCGAGTAGTCACCCGACTGGTTCGGCGTCACGGTGATGACGTGCTCGAAGCCGGGAACCATCTGGACGTTGATGTTGATGGGCTGGATCGAAAGGCCGTGGTTGTAGTCCATGGCCGTCACGTGCAGCCGGTACGTCCTGTCCTTCTCGAGCTCGAGGATCGGCCAGAAGCTCCACAGGCGGCCGAGCAGGTAGACGTCGCTGCCGGGCGGCGGCG
>DAIMFM010000080.1:835-4644 GCA_036724585.1 Burkholderiaceae bacterium
CTCCTGGGCCTTGGCCATGAACTGCGCCGGGTTGGTCCGGTAGGTCTCGGTCGAGAGGTTCTGCTTGCCCCAGACATGCCAGCCGACCATCATGGCGAACATGATCAGGCACCAGATCAGTGCGAGGATGATCCAGGTACCCTCGACCCGATCGATCGGGTGCCGGTACCAGAGCCTTTCGCTCGGCGGGAGTATGGCGCTCATGTGATCGCTCCGGCCCTACTGGGCCATGGGTATCGTCAGGATTTCCCACACGCCCCAGCCGATGTAGACGATCATCGGAATGAACACGCCGAGGAGGAGCAGCAGGAAGGGGTTGTCCATCAGCTGCTGGAGCAGCGGGACGGGTGCGGTTTCGTCGTCGGATGGAATGTCGTCGCTCACGGGTCCCCCTTCTTCCTGTTTCGTTTTGTTCGGCCCGGCGCATGCGGGCCGGCCGCATCGATTCTGTGATGCCGCGCGAGGGCGCCAATTGAACCAGGACAAGATTTCGCAAGATCCTTCGGCGCGCAGGGCGCAATGCGCTTGAAGCCGGCTCGGCGGCGGCCTTAGGATCGGGGCGCACCGCGGGGGCCGGTGCCCTTGCCGGCCCAGTGCACAGGGGGAGTGCGCAGGCTCCATGGATACCGACCTTGTCGTCGATGTCGAGCGGCGCCGCCGGGTGCTGCGGCGGATGGCCCGGGCTTGCCTGGTGCTCGTGGTCCTCGTCGTGGTGCTCAGCGCCTTCATGCGCCACCGGATGGCTGGCGTCGGCTGCGCGGACTGGCCGGCCTGCTACGGCCAGGCACAGGAAGCCGGGCGTGAAGGTAGCGCGCCGGCGTTCGACGAGGATATTGCGCTTGCCCGGCTCGCCCACCGTGCGGTGGCCTCGCTGGTCCTGGTGCTGGTCGTCGCGATGCTGCTCGGCAGCCTCGCGCCGCGTCCCGCGCTGCGGCGCGAAGCTGCGCTGGCGGGGTGCCTGCTCGTGCTGGCCCTGGGCCTGGCGGTGCTCGGCGTGGCTTCCTCCGGCTCCCGCTCGCACGCCGTCACGGCCGGCAACCTGCTCGGTGGTTTCGCCATGCTCGCGCTGTGCGCGCGCCTCCTGGCGGTTGCCGGCGCGGCGCCCGGGACACGGCGCGACCCCGTTCCATTCCGGGGTGTGGCCGCCGTATGTGGCCTGCTGCTGCTGCAGGCCTGCCTCGGCGTGCGCGCGAGCGCCAGCCTGGCCCTCCCGGAGGCGCCGATCCACCTGGCGCACCGGGTCGGCGCGATAGCCGCCAGCGGCGCGGTGCTGGCCCTGGGCCTGCTCGCCTGGCGGCGTGGTCGCCGGCGCAGCGCGCTGGCCCTGGCCGGCGTCCTGCTGGCCGTGCTCGCGCTAGGGCTCGTGATCGGAGCCGGTACCGTCGCGATGCCGGTGATCCTCCTGCACAACCTGGGCGCCGCCGGCTTGCTGGCACTCGCGGCGCGCCTCGAATGAAACGGCACCGATAGCTGCGGTACGTGGCGAAACGGAGGCTCGAATGCGGCAAAATGGACAGGCCCCAACCTCCATAGAGCACGACATGGATCTCCGGGATTTCGACATCCCCCGCTACCTCTCGGTGCTGCCGCTGTTCAATGACCTCGATCCGTCGGAGCTGCAACGGCTGGCCGCGGGATGCAGCCTGAGGCGCCTTGCCCGCAGCGAGCACCTCTTCCGCGTCGGCGACCCCTGCGAGGAGTTCCATGTCGCCGTGGTCGGGCAGCTCCGGCTGTATGCGGTCTCACCCGCCGGCCAGGAGAAGGTCGTCCACCTGGTGGGCCCCGGCAACAGCTTCGGCGAAGCGGTGATGTTCACCGGCCGGCCCTACCTGGTCTCGGCCCAGGCACTGACCGACGCCCTGGTGCTGACGATCAGCAAGGAGGCGGTCCTCGCGGAGATCGATGGCGACCCGCGCTTCGCATTGCGCATGCTGGCGGGCCTGTCGCGCCGCCTGCACGGGCTCGTCAGCGACGTGCAGTCCTATGCCCTGCAGAACGGCGTCCAAAGGGTGATCGGCTACCTGCTCCACGAGCAGTCGGCCCAGGGCACTCCCGGGGAGGAGCCCGTCACCGTCGCGCTGCCGGTGAGCAAGGCGACGATCGCTTCGCGGCTCTCGCTCACGCCGGAGTACTTCTCGCGCGTGCTCCACGAGATCGAAGCCGCCGGCCTCATCGAGATCGACAACCGGGACATCCGCATCCTCGACGTCGAGCGCCTGTCGACCTGGCCGGTCAGCTGACCCGGGCCGGTCAGCTGGCGCCGTCCGGGGAACCCGGCTCCGCCATGCGCGGCTGCATGCGGATGCGACCGGCCAGGCCCGCGTCGAGGAGCGCGCCCAGGCGGCCGAGGACTTCGGCCTCGGTCGCATCGAGGGTCGCCGCGATCGCTTCGTAGGGATACGGCAGGAGCGGGATGCCGCTGGCCAGCAGCGCCAGCAGGCGCGCATCGAACTCGTCGAGCGCCGATGCGCCGGCGGCGCCGGCCCGGACGGGCGGCACCGCCGGCATGGGTGCGAGCAGGACCAGGCCACCGTTGTCACGCAGGCGCCGCAGGCGGTCCAGGACCTCGTCCTCGCTCGCGCCGCAGGCCCGGCCGATCGATTCGAACGGGCGCCGCGTCAGCGGCAGGCCGTCGCGCAGCGCATCGAGCAGCTTCGTGTTGTCCATCGTGGGCTCGCAGGCCGTAGGCTGGAGCCGAGCGTGGTCACGCCGGCGCGCGGCGTCATTGACCTGGTTCAAGCGCGGCGCCAGGGGATCTCCCCTGCGCGCCGGCGCATCGTGCCCGCTTCAGCGGTCGGGCTGCGGCGTGTAGCGAAGCCAGGGCCGTTCCGCGCGGTAGCCCTTCGGGAACTTCTGCTTCAGGACCGCTTCGTCGGTGATGCTGGGCGGGATGATGCAGTCGTCGCCCTGGGTCCAGTTGCCCGGCGTCGCCACGCTGTAGCCGTCGGCGAGCTGCAGCGCATCGATCGTGCGCAGGATCTCGTCGAAGTTCCGACCCACGTTCAGCGGGTAGGTGAGCGAGAGCCGCAGCTTCTTCGCGGGATCGATGATGAACACCGTGCGGACGGTGACGGTATCCGACTGGTTCGGGTGGATCATGTCGTAGAGCGTGGCGACCCGCTTGTCGGTGTCGGCGATGATCGGGAAGCCGACCACCGCCTTCTGCGTGTCCTCGATGTCCTTGATCCAGTTGCGGTGCGACTCCGCATCGTCGACCGAGATCGCGATCGCCTTCACGTTCCGCTTCCTGAACTCCGGCTCCAGCTTGCCCGTCAGGCCGAGCTCGGTCGTGCAGACCGGCGTGAAGTCGGCCGGATGGGAGAACAGGACGACCCAGGAATCGCCGGCCCACTCGTGGAACTTGATGGGCCCGATGGAGGTGTCCTGCTCGAAGTCGGGCACGGTGTCGCCCAGGCGGATGGTGCTCATGGCAATGCTCCTCTCGGTTGGGATTGAGAATGGATAATGATTATCGAACGACTTGCCCGGTCGATTCATACCATTATCGAATCTGCATATAAGCAGGCTGCTTCACGCGTATCGGTTCGGCCCGAAAGCGCTGCGGGAACATCGCCGCGAGGGCCCTGAGCTTGGGCAGGTCGTGGAAGACGATGTAGGGATTGCGCGGGTTGTCGAGCATGTAGTCCTGGTGGACGCTCTCGGCAGGGAAGAAGCTTCCCGTCTCGATGCGGGTGGCTATCGGTTCGTCGAAGACACCGGCTGCCTCGAGCTGCGCGATGTAGGCCGTCGCCACCTCGCGCTGCGCGGCGGAGGCGGGAAAGATCGCCGAACGATACTGCGTGCCGATG
>DAIMFM010000080.1:4661-11685 GCA_036724585.1 Burkholderiaceae bacterium
CGGCGGTGACGCCGTCGACGTGCTGGTAGACCCCCTGTACGCCCCAGAAGCAGCCACCGGCGAAGACCGCCCGCTCCAGCCCGACGGCGCCCGTCGGCACGTCGAGCACCGGCGGTGGCACGAGCACGGCCTCGGCCGCGCCGGCGTGCGCCGCGCCCGGCGGGCCGAGGATGCCCGCCGCCAGGGGAATCGATGTCGCGAGGAGCAGCCGCAGGACGGCGCGGCGACACCGGGCCGGACAGCGAACGCGTGGCGACCGCGACGCGTTCATGAAGCGTTGCCATGAGCCATGGACGAACTTAAGTCCGAAGGGCGGTCGCGCGCAAGCGGCCTGGGCCTGCGGTGCGCCGGCCGCGTTCCGCACGGCGAGACGTTGGGTTATCGTAGGCGAGTCCGGCGCATCATCCCGATGGGCCGGCGCTCACAAGGATCAGGGCCATGGGCAAGCAGTTCGAAGGTCGCGTCGCGATCGTCACGGGTGCGGGTTCGGGAATCGGCAGGGCGGTGGCGCTCGCGCTCGCGGCCGAAGGCGCCAGGGTGGTGGCGAGCGATCTCGATCCCGGCACGACCGCCGCGGTCGTCGAGGCGATCGAGGCCGCGGGCGGCACGGCGATCGCCTTCGCCGGCGACGTCGCCAGGCCGGAGGACGTCGAGGCCTCGGTCGAACTCGCGGTCTCGCGCTTCGGCGGCCTGCACCTCGCCTTCAACAACGCCGGGATCGGTGGCCCGCTCGGGCCGCTTGCCGAGATCGCGATCGAGGATTACCGGCGCCTGATGGACGTCAACCTGCATTCGGTCTTCTACAGCATGCGCTACCAGATCCCGGCGATGCTCGCGGCCGGGGGCGGGGCCATCGTCAACAACTCGTCCATCCTCGGCCTGGTGGGCGACGCCAATGCGGTGCCATACGTCACGGCCAAGCACGGGGTGAGCGGGATGACCAAGGCGGCGGCCCTCGGGTATGCGCAGCGTGGCGTGCGGATCAACTCGGTGCATCCCGGCTATCTCGACACGCCGCTGCTGGAGAACCTGCCGCGAGAGGCCTACGAGAGTCTCGTCGACCTGCATCCGGTCGGCCGGCTCGGCCGCGTCGACGAGGTGACCGGCCTGGTGCTCTTCCTGCTGTCGGACGGGGCCAGCTTCATCACCGGCGCGCAGTTCGCCGTCGACGGGGGCTACACCAGCCGCTGATGCGCCGGAAGCACCAGCGACGCATCGAGTTCCGCGAGGGTCCTGCGTCCGCACAGGGCCATGCCCATCTCGAGCTCGGTGCGCAGGATGTGCAGGACGTGGACCACGCCCAGCGCGCCGGCGGCGGCAAGGCCGTGCATGAACGGCCGTCCCACCAGGACGGCGCTGGCGCCTAGCGCGAGCGCCTTCAGGACGTCGGTGCCACGGCGGATGCCGCCGTCGAGCAGCACCGGCATCCGATCGCCCACGGCCCTTGCTACCGTCGGCAGCGCATCGACGCTGGCCGGCACGGTGTCGAGCACCCGGCCGCCGTGGTTGGACACGATCACGCCGGCCATGCCTTCGTCGGCCGCGCGCCGGGCATCGTCCGGCGCCAGCACCCCCTTGAGGAGGATCGGCAGCCGGGTGAGTGACCGCAGCCAGGCAATGTCCGCCCAGGTGGGGGCGGCGGCCACCAGGGCGCTGGCGAGCAGGGGGCTTTCGCCCGCGCGGGCGGTCTGTGGCGGCAGGCCGCGCATGCCCTGCAGGTTGGCCGTCGAAACGCCGGGCGGGAGCGTGAAGCCGCTGCGCTGCTCCCGGTTGCGCGCCCCGCTGACGGTCGCATCGACCGTGACCACGAGGGCGCGGTAGCCGGCCTCCTCGGCCCGACGCACGAGCGCGGCGGTGAACTCCCGGTCGGGCTGGATGTAGAGCTGGAACCACAACGGCCCCTGTGCCGCCCGGGCCAGGTCCTCGAGCGCGATGCTTGCCTGGGTACTGACGACCATGCCGGCCTGCATGGCCGAGGCGGCCTGGACGGTGGCGAGCTCGCCCTCGGGATGCGCCAGCTGCTGGAACGCGACCGGCGCAAGGAATATGGGATGCGCGTAGGCCTGGCCGAACAGTTCGAGGCGGGTGTGGGCGCCGGCCATGTCGGCGAGGATGCGCGGCTGCAGCTTGAGGCGCGCAAAGGCCTCGAGGTTGTCGCGCAGGCTGAGTTCGTCGGCCGCGCCGCCCTGCAGCCAGGCCCAGGCGGCGTCGTCCATGCGTTCGCGGGCCAGGGCCTCGTAGTCGGCCACCGCGACCACGCCCGTGGGGATGCTCGCGAGCGGTGGTTTCAGGTCTGCGCCCATTGCCGCAGGAGGTTGTGGTACACGCCGGTGAGTCGATCCAGCGCGGGATGCCCGGGCGCATCCCGCCCGAGCTCCTGTATCGCGCCATCGAGCTCCCAGACCAGCGCGCGCTGGCCATCGTCGCGGACCAGGCTCTGGATCCAGAAGAAGGAAGCGAGCCGGGTACCCCGGGTGACCGGGTCGACGCGATGCAGGCTGGAGCCGGGATACAGGGCCAGGTCGCCGGCCGGAAGCCGGACGCTGTGCTCGCCATAGGTGTCGGCGATGACGAGGTCGCCGCCCTCGTACTCGTCGGGGTCGCTCAGGAAGAGGGTGGCCGACAGGTCGCTGCGCACGCGATGGGGTGTGCCGGGGACGCTGAATACCGACGAGTCGACGTGCATGCCGTAGCTGCCGCCGCCACGATAGCGATTGAAGCGCGGCGGCAGGACCTTGAGCGGCAGGGCGGCCGCAAGGAACTGCGCATGCTGCCCCAGGGCCTGCAGGATGAGGTCTCCCACCTGCCGCGATGCCGGATGGTCGTCGGCGAGCTGCTCGTTGTCCTTCACGCGCGTCGCAAGATGGCCGGCGCTCGCTCGCCCGTCGACCCATTCGGCCGCTTCCAGGGCCTGCCGGGCTGCACGCACCTGCGCCGGCGTCAGCACTTTCTCGATCCTGAACAACATGGGGATCTGCTTCCCTCGCTTTCGGCGACGTGATCGCGGCCGGTCCTCGTCCCGTGGGCCGGCCGCCAGTGTAGCCGGGCATCCGCGCGCGCGGCCGTGTCGCGGATGACATTAAGAATGCGAATGATTATTATAAATAGTTACACAATGTCAGCTCGCCCGGCCCGCCTCGAGGCAGCCGATTCCTTTCCCCTCACTTTCCCACCTTCCCCATGACGTCTCCAAAGTCGCCCCGCCAGGGCTCGTCCCTCTATCCCCTGTCGGCCGCCGTCTGCAGCGGCCTGGTCTCGCTCGCGGCGCCCGCCGGTGCGCAGACGGGCGCCAGCCTGCCGGCGATCTCGGTCACCGCAACGCCGGAAGCCGAGCGCGAGCAATCCTCGCCGAAGGCGACCGCGCCCCTGCTCGACACCCCGCAGACCATCTCGGTGATTCCCCGCGAAGTGTTCCATGAGCAAGGGGCTCGCAACCTCACGGACGTCCTGCGCAACACGCCGGGAATCAGCTTCAACGCCGGCGAGAACGGGTTCGGCAGCAATACCAACGACTTCAGCCTGCGCGGCTTCAGCACCAGCGGAAACATCTTCGTCGATGGGGTGCGCGACTCGGGCAACTATGCCCGGGACGCGTTCAATCTCGAGCAGGTCGAGGTGGTGAAGGGTCCGGCGGCCGACAACGGTCGCGGAAGCGCGGGCGGCTACATCAACCTCGAGACCAAGACGCCGAAGACGCGCGATTTCGTGCTTGGCAGCGTCGGACTGGGCTTCGACGAGTACGGCTCGGACTACAGCCTGCGCACCACGCTGGACGTCAATCGACGCTTCTCGGATAACGGTGCCTTGCGCCTGAACTTCCTTGCCGAAGGAGGCGGCATCGCGGGCCGCGAGCACGCTCGCCGGGACAGCCTCGGCTTCGCGCCTTCACTCGCCTTCGGGCTCGGATCGCCGACGACGGTGACCCTCTCCTGGCAACATCTCGAGCAGAACGACAGGCCCGACTGGGGCGTCCCGGCGGCCATGGTCGAGGGCACCCTCAACTACGATCCCGATGTATCGGGCTTTCGTCGCGACGCGTACTTCGGCTTGCTCGGTGATGTCGACAACGTCGAGTCCGATGCGGTGATGGCGCGCATCGAGCACCGCTTCGCATCCGGGCTGCGGCTCATGAACCAGACGCGGTGGTCCAGCACCGAGCGCGACGCCTATTTCACGGTACCCAGCAACTACGATCCGGCCACGCAGGAGGCGGCCACGCAGACGCTGGGGTTCACACGCAAGAACACGACGCTCAGCAACATCACCAACCTGGACAAGCGCTTCAGCGCGGGCGGCTTCAGGCACCACGTCGCGACCGGCCTGGAACTGACCCGCGAGGAGTCGGACAGCGGCCGTCATCCCAGCGTCAATGCCGGCTCGGTGAGCGTCCTCGATCCGGACCCGAACCGCGCCCCGGGAGGCGCCATCCCGGCGACGCAATTCGGCGAGGTCAAGATCGACACGGTGGCCGTCTACGCCTACGACACGATGGAGATCAACCGCCAGTGGCAGTTGACCGGCGGCCTGCGGGTCGAGCGCTACGAAGTGCGACTGGCGAGCAAGAACGCGGCCGGCGGGCCGCAGGGACCCATGGACGGCTATGAGCGCAGCGAGACGACGGTCGGCGGCAAGCTCGGCCTCGTCTACAAGCCGGTACCCAACGGCAGCGTCTATGCATCCTATGGTGTGTCGGGCGTGCCGCCCGGGTCATGGCTGTCGAACCCGGACAGCGGCCGCGAGGGCAACAATGCGTTCCCGGGCTGGGACGGCCAGAATTTCGAGGGCGCCAAGGAGCAGCGGCTCACGAACCTCGAGATCGGCACGAAGTGGGATCTGTTCAACGAACGGCTCAGCGCGACAGGGGCGATCTTCCGTACCGAGCGCAAGAACGTCGCCATGCGCTCGGCCGGCGGCGGGGAGCCCAGCGGTTATGGCGAACAGGTGGTGCAGGGGATCGAACTCGGGCTGGCCGGTGCCGTGACGCCCGCCTGGTCCATCTTCGGCGGCCTGCTCCTGATGGACAGCGAGCGGCGTCATGGCCCGGCGGTCGATGCCGCCCTCGCAAGCGACTACCAGGGGGGCGTGACGTCCACCAGCGGCGACGAACTCGCCTTCACCCCGAAGACCACGTTCAATCTGTGGACCACCTATCGCTTCGGCAACAGGCTGACCGTCGGGGGCGGGGCGCAATACGTCAGCAGCGTCTACGTCGGTCGGCCGGACACGGCCGACCGGGTGATCCCGAACGGCCAGTCGGGCAAGATGCCCAGCTACACCGTCTTCAACCTGATGGCCGCCTACGATGTGTCGCCGAACCTGCGGCTGCGCCTGAATATCGACAACGTGACCGACGAGGTCTATGCGTCGGCGATCAACTGGTCGGCGCGGCGCGCCTTCCTCGGCGCGCCTCGCACGGTGCTGCTGAGCGCGGACTTCCGCTTCTGAGCGCGGCGGCCGCGGCGGCGCCTCAAGGTGTCGCCGCGGGCGCCGGCCGTTGCGGTGGTTCGCCGAGGCGGGCGGTGGAGATGACGCCGAGGACCGATCCGTCGGCAGCCTTGACCAGGCCGAACGTGATGTCCACGTAGAGCCTGCGGCCGTCCTTGTGGGTGGCCCGGGTAAGGCGCACTTCGCCTTCATGGACCACCCTGCCGGTCTCGACGGCGCGCTCGAACCCGGCCCAGTGGGCGCGCCGGAAGCGCTCGGGGATCATGATGTCGAGGTTCTGCCCCAGCGTCTCGGCCGCGGAAAAGCCGTAGAGCTTCTCGGCCGCGGCGTTCCAGAAGCGGATCGTCCCGGCGGTATCGGAATAGACGACGGCGTCGGGCAGCTGCGCGAGTATGGCCTCGGCCGGGATGGCAGCCGGGGGTGGCGGGGGTGGCGGGGAGTCGCTCATCGAGGCATCCTAACCGGCCATTTCCCGGCGGGCCACCCGGGTCGCGGCGGTGGCGGCCACGGCCGGCCGGGGCTCGACGAGCGCGGTGCCCGGGAGGCGCCGCGTCGAGCCGAACTCCGCCGGCACGAGGTCGGCCAGGGTATGGCGGTCGAGGCTGTCGAAATACGCCTGCAGGGCGCCGGCGAAGACCGATTTCAGCCGGCATGCGGCACCGAGCGTACAGTTGGGGATGCCGTCGCCGAAGCACTCCACGAGCCGGAAATCGGACTCCGTGCCCCGGACGATGTCGCCGATGCGCATGTCCCGCGGATCACCGGCCAGGCGCAGGCCACCACCGCGCCCGCGGGTCGTGGTGACCAGGCCGCGCCGGCCGAGAGCGTTGACGATCTTCATCAGGTGGTTCTTCGACAGCTCGAGTTCTTCCGCGAGGTCGGCGATCGTGATCCGGCGATCCGGATACGTCGCGCAGTACATCAGCACTCGCAGCGAGTAATCGGTGTAGTCGGCAAGTCGCATGAGGGCTCGACCTCGTCGTGGTTATTTCCGTTCAGCCCGGAAACGATATAAGATGCATTGTAGATGAATCTTTCAGCTTCGTCAGATCCGGTTCCACCCCATCCTCCCTGGAGATCCTGCCCATGACGTTCGTCGTCAGCGACGCCTGCATCCGGTGCAAACATACCGACTGCGTCGATGTCTGTCCGGTCGATGCCTTCCGCGAGGGACCGAACATGCTGGTCATCGATCCCGACGAGTGCATCGACTGCGCCGTCTGCGTCCCGGAATGCCCCGTGGAGGCGATCTACGCCGAGGAGGACGTTCCCGCCGGCGAGGAGCAGTTCATCGAGCTCAACGCCGACCTCGCAAGGATCTGGCCCACCATCACCCGCTCCCATGAACCTTTGCCGGATGCCGATGAATGGGCCGACAAGATCGGAAAGCTCGATCAGTTGATCCGCTAGGGAGCCGCTCCCGCGGCCGCCGTTCACGTCGTGGGCGGGCAGGTCACGAAGGCGCGCAGGGTACCCTCGAGGGCACCGATCGCCTGTAGCGCATGCTCGCTCGGTGGCAAGGCAAGGTCGACCACCGCGAGCCCCACCCCCGATCCGGTCTGCAGGTGCATCTGCGACA
>DAIMFM010000081.1:0-1137 GCA_036724585.1 Burkholderiaceae bacterium
ACGAAGTTCGATCCGGCAATTCATAGGAGTTGACACGGCAGACGGTTACTCAGGCCTTGCGCACGAACTCCGACTTCAGGCCCATGGCGCCGATACCGTCGATCCGGCAATCGATGTCATGGTCGCCTTCGGTGAGGCGGATGTTCTTCACCTTGGTGCCGACCTTCACCACGAGCGAGGAGCCCTTCACCTTGAGGTCCTTGATGACGGTGACGGTGTCACCGTCCTTCAGTTCGGTGCCATGGGCATCGCGCACGACGCGGGCATCATCGGCCGCCGGGGCGGCCTCCTTCGACCATTCATGGCCGCACTCGGGGCAGATGAGCAGGATGCCGTCCTCGTAGGCCAGCTCCGAGCTGCATTTCGGGCAAGGGGGCAGGGCGTTCACTGCGAGGGGTACTCCGGGGAAATGAAAGAGGAGACGAGGGCAAGCCCCCGGCGCCGGGGGCTTGCCTTGCGTGGGCCGGTCGGGACGGGCCCGCCGGGAGTATGGCGCAGCGACACGGGGCTTCCAAATCACGCCCGCGCCGGTCGGTGTAGGCTTGTCCCATGTGCGGACGATATGCGATCCATGGCCCCCACAGCCGGCGGCGCGAAGCCCTGGAGGATGCGGCCGAGAAGGCCCTCGTCGACAGGTTCATCGCGGGTCTCGTCCAGCACACCCGGTACAACATCGCGCCCGGCACGGAGGTGCCCGTCATCTCGGCGCGCGACGGTCAGCCGGAACTCGTGACCCTGCGCTGGGGGCTCAAGACGGACGGCAAGCCGTTCAATCTCCGTTCCGACAGCGCGCCCAAGCCCTGGGCCCGGGCGCTGCTGCGCTCGCGGGTCGTCTTTCCCGCGTCCGGCTTCTATGAATGGCAGGCCGTGCCGGGCGGCCCGAAGCAGCCCTGGTACTTCCGCGATCCCGATGACCGCTACCTGGCGATCGCCGGTGTCGCCGGCCTCTGGGAGGGCCCGGGCGCCGCCATGTTCACCTGCGATGCCAACGAACTGATGCGACCCGTGCACCATCGGATGCCCGTGGTCCTCGACGAGGCCGGTGTCGCCGCATGGCTCGACCCCAGGGCCCGGCCGGACGACATCATGGCGCTCCTGCGACCCGCGGCCGCGGATGCGCTGGTGCGCCATCGGGTC
>DAIMFM010000081.1:1147-11609 GCA_036724585.1 Burkholderiaceae bacterium
CGAGCCCGACGAACCCGGCGGGGCCGACGAGTAGCAGGCCGACTCCCGTCGGCCCGCCCTTGCGAGCCATCGTCCGCCGGGGTCCCGATCAGCCACGATCGCCAGTCGAAGCGCCGTCCGGTCCCGCGGTTGACGTCGCCGGCACCGGACCGGTCGTTCCCATGGGATTTCGCCGCCGATCACGCTGGTCCTTGACGGCCATGCCGAGCGCCGCGAGCACGACCACGGCGATCAGGCCGAAACCGATGACCATGGCGATCGGCCACGACCACACCGAGAGCGACGCGAAGACGGCCGCCGTGATCATGGCAATGCCGACCGAGGTCCCGATGCGCTGCCCGGTCTGCATGATCGCTCCCGAGCTTCCCGCGTACTCGAGCGGCACCTGCGCGAGCGTCAGCGTCTGGTTCGGGCTGATGACGGTCCCCTGCGCCAGCCCGATGAACGACAGCGACAGCAGGAGCCACCAGATGTTCACGTCGAACCGCACGTGCAGGAGGATGACGGCGATGCTGGCCGCCAGGCCAACGAGGGCGAGGACCAGCCCGCCGATCACGATCCTGCGGCCGTAGCGGATGACACGACGGCCGGCCCAGTGCGCCGCGTAGGCCGACAGGAGCGAGGCCGGGATCCCGACGAGGCCGGATTCGAACGCCGTCTTGCCCTCGCCGTCCTGGAGGTAGAGCGCCACCAGGACCCAGACGCTGGTGATTCCCATGAAATAGAGCGTCATGATGACGGCGCCGTTCGTGAAGCTGCGGATGCGGAAGATGCCGAGGTCCACCATGGGGCTGTGGCCCAGGCGTGCGTAGTGCCGTTCCCAGCGCACCCACAGCCAGAGCAGCAGGGCCGCCAGCGGCAGCAGCGCCCATGAGAGCGTCGAGCCGCGGGATTCCATGAACGGGTAGAGGACGGCCAGGATCGCGAGACCCAGCAGGACCGAGCCGACCGGATCGAGCGATTGCAGCAGGCCTGCCGCTTCGTCGTTGCCGCTCCGGCCGGCCGCCGGGCGAGGGTGGCGAATCAAGGGCCGGGGAAACCACCGGAATCCCAGGAGGATCGCGACGATCCCGACGGGAACGTTCACCAGGAACGTCAGGCGCCAGCCGTGTTCGGGGCCGCCGGTCTCGATCAGGAAACCGCCCAGCACCGGGCCGATGGCGACGGAGAAACCCACCACCGTCCCGAAATAGCCGAAGGCCCGCGCGCGGGCCTCGCCCCGGAAGTACTGCTGGATCATGCCGATGCCCTGCGGATTGATCAGCCCGGAGCCGATTCCCTGGGCGAGCCGGGCCGCGTTGAGCCACATGGCGTCGGGCGCGAGGCCGGCCGCGATGGACGAGGCGGTGAAGAGCCCCACGCCCACCAGGAAGATGCCGCCGCGTCCCATGATGTCGCCCGCGCGCCCCGCGGCCACCAAAATCACCCCGAAAGTCAGCGCATAGCCCGACAGCACCCATTGGAGGTCCGATTCGTCCGCGCCGAGGCCCCGCTGGATCGAGGGCAGGGCGACGTTGACGATGCTCACGCCGACCAGCGACATGAAGATGACGGCGAGCAGCACCGCCAGGATTCGCCAGCGCTCCGTGTCGTCTATTGCCGTGCTCTCCGCTTGCACTGGGTTCCTCATGGCCGTGCGTCGTGGGCACATCGTGCATCGGAACGCGCGCAGGGGTTTTCGGAACAGGACCGCGACATGGAATTTGCGCAATTGGCAACGCTTCCCTTTGCGAATCGACCAGCAGCGCCTAGCATCGGCTGCTAACCCAAAGGGAGGAGATGCCGTGGCTGATCGACGAGGCGGCCGACTCGCGCCAGAACGAGCCGCCGCGACGCACGAACCCGGATCCGAGGCACAGGACGGTATCGAGCATCAGCAGCTCCGGCAATGGCTGGAGTACGTGCGCAATGGCCCGCCCGGCACCTTCCATTTCTGGCGCCCCGTGTTGGGTGTCGCGCTTGCCCTGGTGGTCGCCTTCATTGGCCTGGCCGGGCTCGACCTGCTGGAGTGACAGGGCACCGGCCGGCCTAGGGCGGCCGTAGCAGCCATCCCTGCACGAATTCGTGGATCGCGCCGTCGAGGACGGCGAACTCATGGCCCACAAGCAGCATCGAGCGCTCCGTCGCCCGGACAATCTGCGGATCGAAGAGGGGATGAAGCAGCGAGCGGCGCACTTGCGGGCTCGACCATTCGATCAGCTCCGCGCAGCGCAGGACCCGCCTGGAGCTGTTCCCGGTGGCCAGCAGGTCGCAGATGACCAGGTCGCCGACGGTGGGCGTGGCCGCTTCGATCTCGGCACGGGACAGCCTTCGACCCTGACTCCGGATGGCGACCACACTGAACTGCATACTGGGGAAATGTACAGTATGCGGTGCGCCGGAGCGTCGGCGGCGGTCTCGGTTGGAATGTCTGGTGGGCGGCACAGGGTTCGAACCTGTGACCCCTGCCGTGTGAAGGCAGTGCTCTACCACTGAGCTAGCCGCCCGCTGGATGCGGATGCAACGCGCCCGGCTGGCCGTTCGCGAAGGCCCGCATTGTGCCATAAAGGCCGGGTCGGCAAGGCCAAGAGGGGCTCGCGGATTACAATCGCCAGCCATGACGAACCAGACTTCAGGCGGACAGGGCGGCGCGCCGGCGGGCCGTCCCGTGCGCACCCGTTTCGCTCCCAGCCCGACGGGATTCCTGCACATCGGCGGGGCGCGCACCGCGCTCTTCGCCTGGGCCTACGCCCGCCACTACGAGGGCACTTTCGTGCTGCGGATCGAGGATACCGACCTGCAGCGCTCCACCCCCGAGGCGGTCCAGGCGATCCTCGACGGCATGTCGTGGCTGGGGCTCGACCCGGACGAGGGGCCGTTCTACCAGACGCAGCGTTTCGATCGCTATCGCGAGGTGATCGACCAGATGCTCGCCGACGGGCGCGCCTACCACTGCTGGGCGAGCCCGGCCGAGCTCGATGCGCTGCGCGCGGAGCAGCGCGCGGCGGGTCGGCAGCCGCCCGAGGGGGTGGCGCCGGTGGTGCGCTTTCGCAACCCCGATGACGGCGCGGTCGTGTGGGACGATCTCGTCAAGGGCCCGATCCGCATCGCCAATGCCGAGCTCGACGACCTCGTGATCGCGCGCGCCGACGGCAGCCCCACCTACAATTTCTGCGTGGTCGTCGACGACTGGGACATGGGGATCACCCATGTGATCCGCGGCGACGACCATGTCAACAACACGCCCCGCCAGATCAACATCCTGCGCGCGCTCGGCGCGGGGATCCCGGTCTATGGCCATGTGCCGATGATCCATGGCGACGACGGCCAGAAGCTCTCCAAGCGTCACGGCGCGGTGTCGGTGATGCAGTACGAGGCGGACGGCTACCTGGCGGATGCGATGGTCAACTACCTGGCGCGCCTGGGCTGGAGCCATGGCGACGACGAGCTCTTCGACCGCGACGCCTTCGTCGGCTGGTTCGACGGCAGCCACCTCTCCGCCTCGCCGGCGCAGTTCGACACGAAGAAGCTGCGCTGGCTCAACAACCAGTACCTGCGCCAGCTCCCGGACGACGACCTGGCGGCGCGGGTCCTGCCGCGGGTGGGGCGGCGGCTCGCCGGCGTGGCCGGGGCGACCGGCGCCGATGGCGGCCCGGGCGAGCACGAGAACCGGGCGCGCGCCGCCTTCGATGCGGCCGGAGTCTCCCTGGCTGCGGTCTGCGGCCCGCGCAAGGAACGGTCCGAGACCCTGGAGGAGCTGGCCGATCTCGCGATGATGTTCATCGAGGAGCCGGTCGTCGATCCGGCGGAGGTCGCGGCGAAGATGAAGCCGGGCTCGCGCGAGGCCCTGCTGGCGTTTGCCGAGCGCGTCGGCGCCGCCGGCCACTCCGCCGAGGCCAATGCGGCGCTGATCAAGACGGAGGCGGGCATCAAGATGCCCGCCTTCGGCATGCCGATCCGGCTGCTGGTCTTCGGTCGGGCGCAGACGCCGGCGGTCGATGCGGTGCTCGCCCTGCTGCCTCCCGAGCGGATCGCGGCCCGCATACGAGAAGGGCTGGACCGCGTGCCGCCGGCCGGCTGAGCGCCGCTCGCGCAAGTCCGCAGGGGTGGCAGGCGTACGCGGGCGGACATCGCCGGCGCGTCATGAACTGGGTCAAGGCGTTGCCCTTGCCGTGATGCCAATCTCGCGCTTCGTCTCGCGTGGGGGAGGATACGGATGGAACTCGTCTGCCCGGCCGGCAGCCTGAGCGCGGTGAAGACCGCCCTCGAGGCGGGCGCCGATGCGGTCTACGTGGGGCTGCGCGACGACACCAATGCGCGGCGCTTCGCCGGCCTCAATCTCGATGCGCGGGAGCTCGAGCAGGCGGTCGGACTGGCGCACGCGAAGCGACGCCGCCTCTTCCTTGCCGTCAATACCTATGTCCGCCCGGACGCCGGCGCGCGCTGGGAGCGCGCGGTCGAGCTGGCGGCGACGCTGGGCGTCGATGCGCTGATCGTCGCCGACATCGGCCTGCTCGCCCATGCGAGCCGCCGCTATCCCGGGCTGCCGTTGCATCTCTCGGTGCAGGGCTCGGCGACCAATCCGGAAGCGCTGGCCTTCTATTTCGAGCGCTACGGCATCCGGCGCGCGGTGTTGCCGCGCGTGCTGTCGCTGGCCCAGGTGGCCCGCGTCGCGGAGGAGAGTCCCGTGCCGGTCGAAGTCTTCGGCTTCGGCAGCCTGTGCATCATGGCCGAGGGACGCTGCCACCTGTCGTCCTATCTCACCGGGGAGTCACCGAATCTCGGCGGCGCCTGTTCCCCGGCAAGCGCGGTGCGCTGGGAGCGCGACGGCGAGGTGCTGAGCTCGCGCCTGAACGATGTCCTGATCGACCGTTTCGAGCCCGATGAGCGGGCCGGCTATCCGACGCTGTGCAAGGGGCGCTTCATCGTCGAGGGACGCCGGCTCCATGCGATCGAGGAACCGGCGAGCCTCAATACCATCGACCTGGTCCCGCGCCTGTCGGACATCGGCGTGGCGGCCGTCAAGATCGAAGGCCGCCAGCGCAGCCCCGCCTATGTGGAGAAGGTGACACGCACCTGGCGCGAGGCGCTCGACGCCTTCGCCGCCAGCGGCGATCGCTTCGAAGTGCGGCCGCACTGGAGCCGGACGCTGGCGGACTTGTCCGAAGGAAGCCAGACGACGCTCGGCGCCTACCACCGGCCCTGGCAATGAGGACGGGGATGGATCGCGAAACGAAGGCGAAGGACAAGGCGCAGCTGCGGCTCGCGCTCGGGCCCGTACTCTTCTACTGGCCGAAGCCGGTGCTGCTCGACTTCTATGCACGCATGCTCGAGCTGCCGCTCGACGTGATCTACCTCGGCGAGACGGTCTGCTCCAAGCGGCGCGCGATGTCCCGGGAGGACTGGGTCGGCCTGGCGCGCGAGCTCGCCGGCGCGGGCCGGGCCGAGGTGGTGCTGTCGGGCATGGCGCTCATCGAGGCGGCCTCGGAGCTCTCGAGCCTGAAGCGGCTGTGCGAGAACGGGGAGTTCACGGTCGAGGCCAACGACATGGCGGCGGTGCGATTCCTGGCGGGGCAGGGGCTGCCCTTCGTCGCCGGCCCGGCACTGAACCTCTACAGTGGCGCCAGCCTGGCCGAGCTCGCCGCATGCGGCATGAGGCGCTGGGTGCCGCCCGTCGAGTGTCCCGGCGCCATGGTCGCGGCCGCCCTCGCCGAGCTCGATGCGGCGGGCCTGGCGCGACCGGAGGTCGAGGTCTTCGCCCATGGCTACCTGCCACTGGCGTACTCGGCGCGCTGCTTCACGGCGCGCCTTGCCGACCGCCCCAAGGACGACTGCGGCTTTCGCTGCATCGAGTACCCGACCGGCATCCCGGTGGAATCGCAGGAGGGCGAGCGCCTTTTCACCCTCAACGGAATCCAGACGATGTCGGGTCGCATCACGGACCTGCTTGGCGACCTCGACGATGTCGCCGCCAGGGGGGCCGACATCGTGCGTATCAGCCCCGGACCCGATGCCGCCGAGGTGGTCGCCGCATTCGACCGCGTGCGGCAAGGCGGCAGCCCGCCCTCGACCACCGAAGGCTGCAACGGCTACTGGCATGGCCGGCCCGGCATGGGCAGGATCACCGGCGCGACCGCCGGCGAAGCGCATGGCCTGGCCTGATTCCCTGGCGTTCGCCGGCCTGGAACGGCTCCTGCCCCGGGTCGCGCGGCTGCCCCGGCCGCTGCAGGCGGCGGTCCTGCGTCCGCTGCTGCAGGCGGTGCTGGCGGCACCGATCCGGGCAGGGCGCTTCGGTTTCCTCGGGGACAGGCGGATTCGCATCGAGATCACCGACCTCGGCATCGGCGGGAGCCTGCGCGTCGAGCAGGGCCGCCTCGGGATCGAGGCCGAGGCGCCCGCCGACGTCCGGGTGGCCGCGTCCTGGCGCGACCTGCTCATGCTGGCGAGCCGGCACGAGGATCCGGATGCGCTCTTCTTTCGGCGACGCCTCGCCATCGATGGCGATACGGAGCTCGGCCTCGCGGTCAAGAACCTGATCGACGGGCTCGATGCGCAGGAGCTGCCGGCGCCGGTCTGGTCCGCCCTGCGGCGGCTGGGGGCCGAGGCGGCGCGCGAGTCCTGACCGGACCTCCCGGCCACTGCGTCACCGATTAGAATCGGGCTCTTTGGCGTGGAACGGCGGCGATGGCGGGCAACACCTTCGGGCAACTCTATTGCGTGACGACCTTCGGGGAGTCGCACGGGCCCGCGATCGGCTGCGTCGTCGACGGTTGCCCCCCGGGCCTGCCGCTGGCCGAGACCGACATCCAGCAGGATCTCGATCGGCGCCGCCCGGGTACATCGCGCCATGTGACGCAGCGCCAGGAACCCGACCGGGTCGAGATCCTCTCCGGCGTCTTCGAGGGCCATACCACCGGCACCCCGATCGCGCTGCTGATCCGCAACCAGGACGCCCGCAGCAAGGACTACGGCAACATCGCGCGCACCTTCCGTCCCGGGCACGCCGACTACGCCTACCTGCAGAAGTACGGGCGACGGGACCCGCGCGGTGGCGGCCGCAGCTCGGCGCGGCTCACCGCGCCGGCGGTGGCGGCCGCGGCCATCGCCCGCAAATGGCTCGGCGTGCAGTACGGCATCGCGATCCGGGGCTGGATGTCGCAGCTCGGCGAGATCCCGATTCCCTTCGAGGATGCCGGCGAGATCCATCGCAATCCGTTCTTCGCACCCAATGCGGCCATCGTCCCCCGGCTCGAGGCGGCGATGGACGCCCTGCGCCGGGCCGGCGATTCGGTCGGCGCCCGTATCGAGGTCGAGGCCACCGACGTGCCGCCGGGCCTGGGCGAACCCCTCTACGGCAAGCTCGATGCCGACATCGCCCAGGCGATGATGGGCATCAACGCCGTCAAGGGCGTCGAGATCGGCGCCGGCTTCGGCTGCATCGCCGAGCGCGGCAGCGTGCATGGCGACGAGCTCACGCCCGAGGGCTTCGTCGGCAACAGGGCCGGCGGGGTGCTCGGCGGCATATCGACCGGCCAGCCGATCCGGGTGTCGCTCGCGATCAAGCCGACATCGAGCATCCGTAGCCCGCGCCGGTCGGTCGACCTCGACGGCCAGCCGACCGTGGTCGAGACCTTCGGTCGCCACGATCCCTGCGTCGGCATCCGGGCCGCCCCGATCGCCGAGGCCATGCTCGCCCTGGTGCTGATGGACCATGCCTTGCGCCATCGCGCCCAGAACGCCGACGTGGTGGCGCCGATGCCACCCATTCCCGGGGCCGCGCCCGACGGCGCCTGATCGTCCGCATGCCCGGCTCCGGCGGCGCGACGGCGGTCCGCGCCGAACGACAGGTACGGGCGCTGTACTTCAGCTATTTCGCCTACGTCGACACGCTGTCGCCCTACCTGAGCCTGTACCTCGAGGCGAGCGGCTATTCCGTCGCCGCGATCGGACTGCTGCTGGCGGTGCCCCAGGCGATGCGCATCGTCGCGCCCCCCGTCTGGGGCCTGCTCGTCGATCGCAGCGGACTGGGCGGCCGCATGCTCGTGGCCAGTGCGCTGCTCACGACCGTATGCGTGGTCCTGCTGCCCTGGGCGGTGCCCCGCGGGCAGGCGATGGCGTTCGTGCTGCTGGCGGGGCTGTTCCTGGCGAGCGCCGGCATCACGCCCATAGCGGAAGCGACCGCGCTCGCCCTGGCGCGCGGCGATGCCGGTCGCTACGGCGCGATGCGGCTGTGGGGATCGGTCGGCTTCGTGATCGCGGTGGTCGTGGTGGGGCCGGCGCTGGATATCACGGGTGCGCTGGCGCTGCCCTGGATCCTGGCGGTGATCGCCGGCGGGATCACCCTGGTGGGCCTGCGCCTGGCCGGACTGGCGGGGCCGCTGCGGAGCGCGCCGGCGCTGCCGCTGCGCGCGCGGCTGCGCGAGCGCGCGGTTGCCGCATTCTTCGTCGCCAACTTCCTGATGCTCTTCGCGCATGCGGCGCTCTACGTCCTGTTCTCGCTCTACCTGCAGCGCCATGGCTACTCGAAGTCCGCGATCGGGCTCTTCTGGGCGATCGGCGTCCTGGCGGAGATCGCGCTGTTCCGCTGGCAGTCGGTGCTGTTCAACCGGTTCTCCGCCGCGGCGCTCTTCGCCTTTTCCATCGGCGTGGCCGCCCTGCGCTTCGCCCTGGTGGGCGTCTCCGCGGGCGGCCTGGCGCTGCTCGTGGTTTCGCAGCTGCTGCATGCGATCACCTTCGGGCTCCATCACAGCGCGTCGATGGCCCTGCTGCATCGCTGGTTCGGGCCCGCGCAGCAGGCCCGGGCGCAGGCCCTGTTCATCACCATCGGCTATGGTTGCGGCGGCACCCTGGGCGGTCTCGCGATGAGTTCGGTATGGGAGAATGTCTCCCCGGAGGCGGCCTTTGCGGGCGCGAGCCTTGCAGCGGCCGCCGGCTGCCTGTTCGCACTGGCCTGCGTGGAACGCGCGGCCGGAAGCCGCGATGCGGAGGAACCCAGCCCATGACATTTCCCAACCGACGCTTTCCCGCCCGGCACGGGCGTGTCGCGCGCCTGGCCGCGCTGGCCCTGGTCGCGGTCCTGGGTGTGGCCTGCACCTCGGTGCAGACCACGCGCGGCGGCGTCGTCGGCGTCGAGCGCACCCAGCAGATGTCGCCCCTCGTCTCCGAAGCCGACCTGCGTGCCGGCGCGACCAAGGCCTACGCCCAGGTGGTGAGCGAGGCGAAGCAGAAGGGCCAGCTCGACGTGCCCGCCGCCCAGCAGCGCCGGGTCGACCAGATCGCCAGGCGGCTCATCGCGGTCACCCCGGCCTTCCGGCCCGATGCGAGGAGCTGGAACTGGGAGATCACCGTCATCAAGTCGGACCAGGTCAACGCCTGGTGCATGCCGGGCGGCAAGATCGCCGTCTACACCGGGCTGATCGACAAGCTGCAAGCCACCGACGCGGAGCTGGCCGCGGTCATCGGCCACGAGATCGCGCATGCCTTGCGCGAGCATTCCCGCGAGCGGGCGTCCGAACAGGTTACCTCCGGCCTCTTGCTGCAGGGCGCGGTACTGCTCGCCGGCGGCGGGCAGACGTCGCTCGACATGGCGCAGCTCGCCTACCAGGTCACCGTCGGCCTGCCCCACAGCCGGCTGCACGAGACCGAGGCCGACCGGATCGGGGTCGAGCTGGCGGCGCGCGCGGGCTACGACCCCCGCGGCGCGATCAGCGTCTGGCAGAAGATGGCGAAGCTCGGCGGGGCCGGCCAGCCGGAGTTCCTGAGCACCCACCCCTCGCCCCAGTCCCGGATGCAGGATCTCGAGGTCTACGCCCGCAGGGTGGAGCCGCTGTACCGGGCCGCCGCCCGATAGGCGCAACGGTGCGCGTGGCATAATAGGGGTCGCCATCGACGGGGCGCCCATGGCCGCTCCCTGGCTCGGATGCCGGCCGATGGCCGGCATTTTGCCGATGGCCGGCAACGCAACCACAGGTTTTCCATGTCGCAGACGCCCCGCACGCTTTACGACAAGCTCTGGGACGAGCATGTCGTCCACCAGGCAGACGACGGTACCGCGCTGATCTACATCGACCGGCACCTCCTGCACGAAGTCACCAGTCCGCAGGCCTTCGAGGGCCTGCGCCTGGCCGGGCGCGAGCCGTGGCGCGTATCGGCGAACCTCGCGGTGGTGGACCACAACGTGCCCACCACCGATCGCTCGGTCGGCATCGCCGACCCGATCTCGCGCCTGCAGGTCGAGACGCTCGACGACAACGCCAGCCGCTATGGCCTGACGTACTTCGACATCAACGACCAGCGCCAGGGGATCGTCCACATCATCGGCCCCGAGCAGGGCGCCACGCTGCCCGGCATGACGGTGGTCTGCGGCGATTCGCATACCAGCACGCACGGCGCGCTGGGTGCGCTGGCCTTCGGCATCGGTACGTCCGAGGTCGAGCATGTGCTGGCCACGCAGACCCTGCTGATGAAAAGAGCCAAGCGCATG
>DAIMFM010000082.1:0-2877 GCA_036724585.1 Burkholderiaceae bacterium
CCTGGCGACCTTCCCGACCAATGCCGACCTGCTGTTCTGGAACCAGGAGCAGCGCGATGCCGCATTTCGCGCGCTCGACCGGCTGCCGGTGCTGGCGAAGTCGCGGGTGATCCCGGCCGGCGACTCGCCGCGGCCGCTGCCCCCGGGCCCGCCGCTCGAGCTGCCCATCGACGTCGACGCCTACATGGCGGGCCAGCGCAGCGCCGCCCTGGTCATCCTGCACGACGGCAAGCTGCGACTCGAGCGCTACGGCCTGGGCTTCGATGCCGACGGCCGCTGGACCAGCTTCTCGGTGGCCAAGTCGATCACGTCCACCCTGGTGGGCGCCGCCCTGCGCGACGGCCATATCCGCAGCATGGACGACAAGGTCACCGACTACATCACCGACATGAAGGGCTCGGCCTACGATGACGTCACCGTGCGCCAGCTGCTGACGATGACCTCCGGCGTGCAGTGGGACGAGGACTACGACGACCCCGAATCGGATGTCGCGCGCTTCAACAGCCACAAGCCTCCGTCCGGCGTCGATGCCCTGGTGAGCTACATGCGCCAGCTGCCGCGCGAGGCGCCGGCCGGCACGCGCTGGAACTACAGCACCGGCGAGACCAATCTCGTCGGCATCCTGGTCCGCGAGGCCACCGGCAAGCAGCTGTCGACGTACCTCTCGGAGAAAATCTGGATCCCGGCGGGCATGGAGCAGGACGCCACCTGGATCCTCAGTCGCAGCGGCAGCGAGATCAGCGGCTGCTGCATCCAGGCCGCCACGCGCGACTTCGCGCGCTTCGGCCTCTTCATCCTCGATGACGCGCGTGTCGACGGTGAGAGCATCGTGCCCGCGGGCTGGCTGGAAGAGGCCACGACGAGCCAGGCACGGATCGGCCGGCCGGGTCGCGGCTACGGCTACCAGTGGTGGACCTTCGACGACGGCAGCTTCATGGCGCGCGGCATCTTCGGCCAGGGCATCTTCATCGACCCGGCCCGCAAGCTCGTCATCGCCTCCAACGCCAACTGGGCCGGCGGGGCGCGCGACGCGGTCGCCGACCAGGCGCGCGCCGAGTTCCACCGTGCCGTGCAGGCGGCAGTGGACGCGGAAGCCCCGCGCAAGCCCTAGCGATCGGGCCGACCTCCGTGAAGACGCCGCAGAAGCCGCACGATCGCCGCAGTCTTGCGGCCGTGGTCGAGCGCGCGACACCAGAATGGGGTTCGCCTCCCAGGACCACCACGGAGAAGATCGCCATGCCCCACGGATCCGACCTGCTCGTCGCCGCCCTCGAGAACGAAGGCGTGGACCGCATCTTCGGCGTGCCGGGCGAGGAGAACCTCGGGCTCCTGGAGTCGCTGCGAACCTCGCGCATCGAACTGGTCGTCACGCGTCACGAGCAGGCGGCGGCCTTCATGGCCGCCACCTACGGGCGGCTCACCGGCAGGCCCGGCGTCTGTCTCGCCACGCTGGGGCCGGGCGCGCTCAACTTCTCGACCGGCGCCGCCTACGCCCTCCTGGGTGCCATGCCGATGATCCTCATCACCGGCCAGAAGCCGGTGATGACCGCGAAGCAGGCCCGCTTCCAGATGGTCGATATCGTGGCCTCGATGAAGCCACTCACCAAGCTGACGCGCCAGATCGTCAGCCCCGCGAGCATCCCGGCGATCGTTCGTGATGCGTTCCGGGTGGCGACGGACGAGCGGCCGGGCCCCGTGCATCTCGAACTGCCGGAGGACGTCGCCGCCGAGGAGGTCGACGATGCCCACATCATCCCCGTCCACGCGCTGGAGCGCCCCGTCGCCCACGGCGCTGCGCTCGACCGGGCGGCCGAGGCGATTCTCGCCGCCAGTCGGCCACTCGTGATGATAGGCGCGGCGGGGAACCGGCCGTCGCTGGTCGATGCCTTGTCGCGCTTCGTGACCAGTACCCGCCTATGCTTCTTCAACACGCAGATGGGCAAGGGCGCCGTCACGGGCGGCTCCGACCTCTACATGGGGACCGCCGCGCTCTCGGAGGGCGACTATGTCCACGAGGCCGTCGAGCGCGCGGACCTGATCGTCGCCATCGGCCACGACACGATCGAGAAGCCACCCTTCCTCATGGAAAGCGCCGGCGGGCCGAAGGTCGTCCATATCGGCTACCAGTCGGCCACCGTCGAACAGGTCTACCACCCGGACATCGAGGTGATCGGCGACATCGCCGCATCCGTCGAAGCGCTCGGGGCACGGCTGGCGGGCAAGCTTGGCGTCGATGAAGGCATGCTCGAACTGCGGCGGAAGATCCTCGCCCGCATCGACGACCGCGCGGAGGAAGACCGCTTCCCGCCGACGCCCCAACGCCTCGTCCACGATATCCGCAAGGTCATGCCGAAGGACGGCATCGTCTGTCTCGACAACGGCATGTACAAGATCTGGTTCGCCCGCAACTATCGGACGCAGGTCGCCAATACCTTGCTGCTCGACAACGCGCTCGCCTCGATGGGCGCCGGCCTGCCCTCGGCGATGATGGCGGCCATGCTGTATCCCGATCGGCGCGTCATGGCGGTCTGCGGCGACGGCGGCTTCCTCATGAACTCGCAGGAGATGGAAACGGCGGTGCGACTGGGGCTCAATCTCGTCGTGGTCATCGTGAACGACAAGGCATACGGCATGATCCGCTGGAAGCAGGCCGTGGACGGCTTCCCCGACTTCGGCATGAGCTTCGACAACCCCGACTTCCTGCGCTATGCGCAGGCCTACGGCGCAAAGGGTTCGCGGATCGGTGCGGTCGAGGAACTGGTTCCGACGCTCGAGGCGGCCTTCGCCGACGGCGGCGTCCACCTGGTGGACGTGCCGATCGACTATTCCGAGAACACCCGTGTCTTGGTCGACGAGTTGCGCAACCGCCAGCCGGAC
>DAIMFM010000082.1:3023-11600 GCA_036724585.1 Burkholderiaceae bacterium
TTGACCATGCCGAATATCCGCACCCAGGCCTCGATGCGGTCCAGGCTGCCGAGTTCGCGCTGCAGGCTCCCGAGGATGGCCAGCCCGGTGAGCCTCGCGGCCGCATACGCCTGGTCTTCGCTCACCTCGGCTCCTACCTTGCCGAGCGGCCTGGCCATCGATCCATCCGCATGGGTCGGCCCGTGGCCCGAGATCAGCGCCCGATCGCCGACGACGCGCACCCATGGAAAGGACAGCTTGGCGCCTGGCGGCAGCTTGAGGGGCGCCGCCGGCTGCAAGCCCAGCGCCCGCAGGCGATTCTCGATCTCGGACATTTCTGGCTCCTGGGAAAGTGGCTGGTGGCGGCGGCTCGAGCGGATGTGGGCCGCCGGCCTCGACCGGGACCATTCTCGCGCATCGCTCGCCATGGTTGCGGCCTGCGGGTCGAAGACCGCCGGGCCTACTGCTTTCCCGGAGCCCGCCCTGTCTTGCGGCTGGCCATGTCGCCCGCGGCATGCTGTTCCTGCTCGCGCGCGATCCAGTCTTCGATCGCGCGGCGGGCGCGCCGCTCTTCCGCCTTCTCGCGCAGCGCTTCGAGATGCAGAACGCGGTAGAGCCCGACCATCACCGCGACCATCAGGAGGGCAAACGGCAAGGCGGCCACGATGATCAATGTCTGCAGCGCGGCGAGCCCGCCCGCCATCAGCATCGCCACCGCGATCAGCGCAATGGCGACGCCCCAGGCAGACTTGCGCGCGAGGGACGGGTCGCCGGCGGCTTCGCTCGACATCGAGCCCAGCACCAGCACCGCGGAATCGGCCGAGGTCACGAAGAAGCTCACCAGCAGGACGATGGTCAGGCCCGAAAGCACCCCGGGCAGCGGCAGTGAATCATACATGCGAAAAAGCACGGTCTCGTAGCCCACCGCAAGCGCGCCGACCATATCCACACCGCCGAACATCTGCTCCCACAGCGCCGTACCGCCGAAGGTCGCGAACCACGCGAAGCCGAGCAGGCTGGGCAACACGACCACGCCCAGGACGAACTGCCGCACGGTGCGCCCGTAGGACACTCGGGCGATGAACGCACCCACGAAGGGGGACCAGGAGATCCACCACGCCCAATAGAAGATCGTCCAGTCGGCCACCCAGGTGTTCGCCGAGAACGGTGACATGCGCAGGCTCATCTGCACCAGCTGGTCGAGGTAGCTACCCACCGAGGTGGTGAAGGTATCGAAGATGAAACTCGTCGGCCCGAGGAGCGCCACCGCGAGCAGCAGGATCGCGGCCAGCACGAGATTGAAGCTCGACAGCCACTTGATGCCCCGCTTGACGCCGGTGGCGCTCGAGCCCATGTAAAGCACGAAGCAGATCGCGATGACCACCAGCTGCACGCCAAGGCCGGTGGGCACGCCGAAGACGCGGCCCAGGCCGGCGCTGATCTGCAAGGTGCCGAAACCGAGGGTGGTGGCGACGCCGATCGCCGTGGCCACGACTGCGACGATGTTGACCACCGCTCCGGTCCAGCCGAGGTGACGGTCACCGATCAGCGGCTGCAGCAGGTCGCTGATGAGGCCACGTCCATTGCGGTTGTACTGGAACCAGCCGATGGCCAGGCCCATCAAGGCATAGATGGCCCAAGGGTGCAGGCCCCAGTGGAAGAAGGTGTAGCGCATCGCCGCACCGGCCGCCTGCGGTGTGTTGGGGACCAGCCCCTCGGGCGGGATCAGCAGGTGGGAGATGGGCTCGGCCGCGCCCCAGAACACCAGGCCGATGCCCATCCCGGCGGCAAACAGCATCGACAGCCAGGCGAGATTCGAGAACTCGGGCTCGGCATCACGCCCGCCGATCCGCAAACGCGCCATCGGTCCGAAGGCGAGCACGGCGAGGAAGACCAGGGTCAGGAAAACGATCAGGAGGTAGAGCCAGCCCGCGTGCCGGATGACCCGTGCCAGCGCCGCGTCACCCGCGGCTTCGAACGGCGCGGGCGCGACGCCCGCCAGTCCCGCGAGCACGAGGACCAGGAAGAGGGAGATTCGAAAGACCATGGAGCGGTTCCGGATCACGCACTGGCGGGCATGATCGCAAGCAGGTCCGTGACACCGATGTCCAGCCCGGCCTGGAAGAGCAACGTGCTCGCCTGGCCGCGGTGGTGCGTCTGGTGGTTGAAGAAGTGCAGGACCAGATGGCCGAAGCTGCGGGAGAAAGCCTCGCCAGCCATGTTGCGATATACCAGCGGGGCTTCGAGCCGCTCGGGTACGAGTCCCCGCGACCACTCGATGATGAGCTCATCCAGTGCGCATCGATAGCTGCGCAACCCGCCCAGGGAACCGGCGATCTCCTGCCGCAGGGACCTGGGCAGGGGGAACCGCGCCAGCTCCGCCCGCAGGCCGGATGCGTCCGGGTGCTGGGCGAACCGATGCAGCCAGATGGCGTCGGCGACCGCGATGTGGTTCAGGGTCTGGAGAATCGATCCGAAGAATGCGCCCCGGTCCTTTGCAATTTCGTCCTCCGGCAGGCGGCCGGCAGCCTCGTACATGCGCTGGTTCATCCAGCGGTTGTAGTCGGCCATCAATGCGGCTGTATCGGGTGTCATCGTCATTCGCCCCGCGGCTCGCGGCCAGGCCAGGAAGCGAAGGCGTCGCCCGGCTCGCGCTGCCGAGCGTAGCAGATCCCGAGGCGCCCGGTCGTGCGTATGCGAAATGCGTACGCAGCGTGAGGCGGCCATCCGCAACGCCTCTTCCTCGCTGTCCGCCCGGATCCCCTCCGCACGATGGCGGAGCAGAACGAGCCCTTCGCATCGCCATGCCGAAGCGCAATGACGGTCCCCATCAGAACATGACCTGCGCCGAGAACCGGACAGTCCGCCCGCGCGCCGGGAAGAGGTATTGCGCACCCCAGTACTGCGTGGGCGCGTCGCGCCAGTAGCGACGGTCGAAGAGGTTGTCGACCCCGGCCCGCCAGATCGTGGCGGTCCGCCCGATCCGGCGACGCAGGGCGAGGTCGGTGTCGAACTGGGCCCAGGACCCGAGCTCGACCGAACGATCGGCGAAGACGGCCTTGCGGCCCGAATACGTGACCTGGTTGCTCCAGGTCAGGCCCTCGACACCCGGCACCCGCCAGCCGATGCGGGCCGCCGCCGCGAGCCGGGCGGTATTCGGCGTACGCCCGCCCACCAGGCCGGGATCGGGACTGCGGCGAATCTCCGCATCGAGCCAGGTCGCCTGGAGCTGCGCATCGAGGCGTGGCGCGAGCCGCCCCGCCCAGGCGAGCTCGAGGCCGCGATGCCGGGCCTTGCGGGCCCCGGCGACGCGCAGCACGCTGCCGTCGGGCTGCTCCACGTCGTCGGCGAAGGGCTTGTCGACCTGGAAGAGCGTGGCAGAGAACAGGCCGCCGTGTTCGAGCCGCTGGCGCCAGCCGATCTCGAACTGCGTGCTGACCAGCGCCTCCAGCGCCTGCCCGTAGTTCACGTAGTCCTGGGGGCGGTTGGGCACCGACTCGGTCTCCACGCCCTCGCCGGCCGAGACGTAGGCGAATCCGCCCGCGCCGACCTTCAGTCCGAGCGCCGCCCATGGGGTGGTGAAACTCTGCTCGAGCGAGACGGGTTCCGTGCCGTCGGTGCGGATGCTGCTGCGCTCGAGCCGGGTATGGCGCAGGCCCGCCCACAGGGAGAGCCGCTCGGTGAGCTGCATCGCGTCGTGGATGTAGATCTCCCGGCTGCGCGTATCGGCGTCGGTGTTCGTGACGGTCAGGGCGGGATCGGCCGGGAGCACCACGGGATCGAACATGTTGCCAACGCCGACCCAGTTGTAGGCCTGGCCGTCGGCCGGTCGCTCACGATAGCGGTTCTGTGTGATGCCGAAGCCCAGCTCGTGGCGCACCGTGCCGGTATGCAGGGTCGTTCCGATGCTGGCATCGAGTACGTCCATCGTGCGGCGTTCGCCCTCGGTGCGGAAGTCGTAGAGGTCGAAGTCGCCGTTGCCGCAGAAGCCCGGATAGACGAATGCCGGCCCGCTGCTGCAGCCATCGGGGAACGGCAGGCGGTCGTCCGTCGCGATGTGCTGGCGCTGCCAGCGAAGCCTCCTGTGCCAGTCGTCGAGGCGTTGCGACAGGCGCAGGGATCCGACCGTGGAACGGCTCTCGAACGGCAGCGCCCAGGGCTGCGCGCCGATGTTGAGCGACGGATCCACGGGCGCCGGCAGCGACTCGGCGAAACCATCGCCGTCGATGTCGAGCAGGCCGAAACCGGGCACGCTCGGCTGGCGGAAGCGATGATGCTCGAACTCGGCCTCGAGCAGCAGGCCGGCGGGCAGCCGGGCATCGAAGAAACCGCTGGCGAATCGGCGCTGGCCATCGGCGGCATCGACGTCGGGCCGCAACCGCTCGGCGGCGAGGTTCACCCGGTAGCCGATCACGCCGGTCCCGAGCCGACCGCCGAAGTCGGCATGCAGGCGGGTGGTGCCCTTTTCCGAGAGACCGAACTCGATCGCGCGCAGGTCGTAGTCGGTGGGGCGCTTGATGACGTGGTTGACGAGCCCGCCCGGGGCGGAAGTACCCGCCTGGATGCCCGACAGGCCCTTCAGCAGTTCGATGCGCTCGCGATTCTCGAGGGCGGCCGGCGCATGGTTGGAAACGGCCATGCCGTCGCGGCGATAGTTGCCGACGCTGTCGAGCAGGAAGCCGCGGATCTGCAGGCTCTCGGGATAGCCCACCGTGTTGTAGTGATCGGCGACCGAGGTCTCCAGCCGGATGGCCTGCGACAGCGTCCTCGCGCCCCGCTCCTCCAGCGACTCGGCATCGATCACGGAGATCGACTGCGGCGTCTCGGCCATCGGGGCGGCACCGAAGCCGCCGACCTCAGGGGTGACGCGCGCCGGCGCAACTGCCGGATCCTCGCGCGACGCATCGACGGTGACCGGCGCCAGGACGCCGGTCTGGGCCCCGGCCGGGCCGGCGAAGGCGAGGACGCCGGCGATGGCGAGCGCCAGAGACCGCGGGCGCAGGGCGGGGATCGCGCGACGGCGCGATGCAGGCGATGTGGCGGGATGGAAGTCATTGGCCATCGAAAGGCATCCTCTCCGATGGCAGGTCCGCGACGGCATGGCTGGTCGCCGCCGCTCGGACTATGGACGGGAGGCGATTCCGATGCCGAAACGCTTCCCTGCGCAAGCATTAACTCGATCAGGTTCCAAGGGACTTTCTCACCCGTCCGCTCATGCGGACCCGTGCCACCCGGCACGGGATTTCTGCGGGACCCCTAGCGTTCGAGGCCCGATCATAGCCTAGCCGACGTACAACGGAAAAGGGGCGCCCTGTGGCGCCCCTTCCCTGGCGGTGGTGAAGAACCCGCTCAGCGCGACTGCATGCGGCGGGCGGCAGGCGCCAGTGGCGGCAGGCCGACCGGGGCCAGCGGACGCGGCCGCTTGGGCGCCATGGGCACCACGTTGACCGGCAGCGGCCTGGAACGGGCCGGCGCCTTCTCGGTGCGCTCCGGGAGCAGCGACAACGCCTGGCACACGAGGGCGGCGAGATAGGGCGCGGCCAGCAGGCCGAGCACGCCCATCCAGAGCAGCGACTCGATATGGTCGGGAAGCCGCGTCTGCGCCATGCCGATGATGCAGGCCACGAGGCCGGTGAGCAGCATGGCTTCCTCGCGCACCGCGCCGAAGCTGCCGCCGGGCCCGCCCTTGCTGCCCTTCTTCGTGATCTCGAAGACGCCGGTCTTCTGCGCGAGGCCGGTGAACACGCCGGTGGCGATCGCGTGCGACAGGCCCATGCCCGACAGTGCCGCACCGAAGGTCTCGCCGATCGAGCACGGCACCCGGCGCATGTACAGCAGCGGGCCGATCACCACCTTGGCCACGACGAACACCGCCAGCGGCACCATGAACAGCGTGATGGGCAGGCTGAACCACTGGGGCGCGGCCATGATCCCGATGGTGTAGAACATCGCGGCAAAGGCGAACACCAGGTGCAGCGCATCCCCGATCCAGGGAAGCCAGCCCGCCACGAAGTGGTAGCGCTGGCCGCGACTCAGGCGACCCGGGCGAACGAGGTCGCGCCAGTGCGCCTTCATGATCTGCATCGCGCCCTGGGCCCAGCGCTTGCGCTGCTTGCGGAAGGCGGCGAAGTCGTCGGGGGTGAGCCCGCGGCCCATCACCCGGTCGATGTACACGGTGCGCATGCCTTCCTTCATGAGGCGCAGCCCGAGCTCGCTGTCCTCGCAGATGCACCACTCGGACCAGCGACCGTGCCGCTGCAGCGCCTCGGCACGCACTAGGGTCATCGTGCCGTGCTGGATGATGGCGTCGCGTTCGATGCGATGGTGCATGCCGATCCGGAAGAAGCCGTCGTACTCCCAGTTCATCATGCGTCGGAACAGCTGGCGTCCCCAGTCGCGGTGGGCCTGCGGCGCCTGCACCACCCCCACCGACGGATCGGCGAAATGGCCGACGTAGCCCGACAGCCAGTCCGGCTCCACGACGTAGTCGGCATCGACCACGCCGACGACCTCGGCGCGCGGGTCAGTCTGCGACAGCGCGAAATTGAGCGCGCCCGCCTTGAACCCCGGCCACTTCGGCAGGTGGAAGAAGCGGAAGTTCTCGCCCATGCCCGCCATGTGGGCCTCGACGGGCTTCCAGAGCGCTTCGTCACGCGTGTTGTTGTCGACCACGATCACTTCATAGTTGGCGTAGTCGAGCCGACGCAGGCTCTCGACGGTGGCGATCACCATCTCGGGCGGCTCGTTGCAGCACGCGAGATGGATCGAGACGAAGGGCTGCTGCTGCGGGTCGACCGGCTTCGTCGGGGCGAACTCGCGATGGAGGTTGCCCTTCCAGAAGAGCTCCACGAACTCGAAGGCATGCGAGAGCAGGATCGCGGCCATGACGCCCAGCGAAGGCACGAGCAGCGCCAGGGCCGCCCAGTCCACCGGACGCAGGTAGTAGTCGAACGGCAGCGCGACCAGCCACACCAGGAACGAGGCGACCGCCTGCGCGCTTACCGCGAACGCGATGCGGCTCACCAGTCGCATGCGGGAGAAGGCGAGGCAGAACCAGATGAGCGGCCCGAAGGCGAGCAGGCAGGCGAACACGGCCTTGTCGTGCCAGTTGGGGTCGGCGTAGAGCTTGCCGTCGAAGCTGAACTTCTCCTGGCGATCGGCGTCGAGCATGCCCCAGTACGCACCGACCCGGCCTTCGTTGTCGATCTTCCAGGGCTGGTCGACCGCCTCCATCAGGTAGTAGTCGAGCGACGTGTCTTCGACGCGCGAGAGGAACTCGCGCAGGAACACCGCCTGCGCGGCAGGCGAAGTCTGCGCACCGTCGAAGCGGTCGCCCTGGCTGGGCCAGCCGATCTCGCCGACGACGATGTGCTTGTTGGGGAAGCGCTCGCGCATCTCCTCGAGGCGCTGCAGCGCGTACTGGACGCCGCCCTCGTCGGCGGGCACGCCCTCCCAGTAGGGCAGCAGGTGGACCGTGATGTAGTCGACCGCGTCGACCAGGGAAGGATTGCGCATCCAGACGTGCCACGGCTCGGCCGTGGAGACCGGCACCCGGAGCTCGCGGCGCAGCGCGCGCAGGTAGTCCTTGAGTTCGCTCACGGTGAAGATGCCATGCAGCAAGGTCTCGTTGCCGGCGATGACGCGCTCGACCATGCCGGACCGGGCGGCATCGATCGCCGCCGCGATCTCCTTCTGGTTGTTGTCGAGCCGCTCGTCGAGCCAGACGCCCGCGGTCAGCTTGAGCCCGTGGCGCTGCGCCAGCTCGGGCAGCATCGGGAATTCGCTCGAGGTGTAGCTGCGTATCCGGTCGGTGTAGGTTGCAAGAAGCGCCATGTCGGCGTCGATGCTCTCCACGGTGGGATAGCGCTGCTCGATAGGACTGTCCCAGCGACCGTAGGCGTTGTACGCGAGCCCGTGGATCGGACCCTTGACGACGGGCGCCTCGATCGCGGGGTTCAGGTATTGCCAGACGCCCATGTTCGCGGCCCCGACCGCCAGCGCGATCGAGATCGCGGCGAACCAGGCACCCAGCCGGGATCGTGCACCCTGGCGTCGGGATTGGACCGCGGAAACTTGCTGCATCGTAACCTCGCTTCGACCCGGAACCCGTCCGGGCGGTGAATCAACAATCAGGCTGGCCGCGTCCAACGCGGCATGCCCTGCTTGCCCCCGGTCGCCGACATCGACGACCCATCCACCTCCCGAAAACTTCTCTCGCTATCCGTCGGCACCTTGTGAGATCCGGCGCCGTACGGTGAGTCGAATGCGCTCCCTGTTCGGTACTGCGACGACCTTGCTTGTCGTCCTGTTCCGTTGCAAATCGCGATCCGTCTGGAAAATTCTAGGGGAACTGCGAAGGCGTTGCCGGAGGCGGAATTGCGCTGCGAAGCCAAGAGCAAACGACATGCCCATCGCCCTTGCGCGAGGCCGTCCGCTCCTCGCAAAGTCTTGCCTGGAGCGGCTTTCACGCAATCGTGACAAATTGGAACCGACCCCCTTGAGCGACGAATCGGTCGCTGCGGGCGTGAATTGCGCGACAATCCACCGGCACACGCCGAATCGGCGAGCGCAACTTCCCCCGGACCGCCACCACAGCGC
>DAIMFM010000083.1:0-637 GCA_036724585.1 Burkholderiaceae bacterium
GCGGCGGCGCCGACGGGGCCGGCGGGACGAGGCCGGGGACCGCCGGGGAGGCCGCGTCGGGCGGCGAACCGCCTGCGCCCGGCGCGGGCGGCGGAGCCTCCCGTGCCTGTTCGCGGGCGAACGCTTCCTCCTGGGCGGCGGCATCGAGCGGCGGCGCCACCGGATCCCCCAGGGGGACGGCCGTCTTCTGGATGTGGACGAGGGCGCTGACCCCGATCGCGATGATCACGGCGAACGCGGCCAGCCAGAGGAGAAAGCGACGGAATTCCGGGGAGACCGCCGCGGCCTGGCGCAACGGCGCATCGCAGCGGCTGCAGTGCATCGCCTCGTCGGCGTTCTCGAGCCCGCATCGGGGGCACGGCTTGGGCATCGGCTGGGTGCTTCCCCTCGACGGGGCTGTCTTCGATCCAGCGTCGAGGATAGCAGCAAGGCCGTATCCCGCCGTGTCGCGGTGGCGCATCGGCGCTATACTGTATAAATGACCAGTATCGATCGCAAGCCGGTACGGCGTCGCCCGGCCCCGGCCCCCAAGCGCGGCGCGGTGTCGCGGCCGCCCGGGCGCTTCGCGCGCGAACTGCGCACGCCCGCCCCGGAGGCCCCCGCCCACGCCCCCGCCGACGTCGATTCACCCGACGAC
>DAIMFM010000083.1:679-1376 GCA_036724585.1 Burkholderiaceae bacterium
TCGATCAATCCCTATCGGGGTTGCGAGCATGGCTGCGTCTACTGCTACGCTCGACCCTACCACGCGTACATGGACCTCTCCCCGGGCCTCGACTTCGAGACGCGGCTCTTCGCCAAGCGCAACGCCGCCGACTGCCTGCGTCGCGAACTCGCGGCGCCGTCCTATCGCTGCGAACCGGTCTGCATCGGCACGGCGACCGACTGCTACCAGCCGATCGAGCGCGGCCTGCGGATCACGCGGCAGGTCATCGAGGTCCTCGCCGCCTGCCGGCATCCGTTCTCGCTGATCACCAAGTCGGCCCTGGTCGAGCGCGACCTCGACCTGATCGCGCCGGCGGCAGCCGAGGCGACGGCGGCGGTCTATGTCACCGTCACCTGCCTCGACCCGGCCCTGGCACGCGCCTGGGAACCGCGGGCGGCCGCGCCATGGCGGCGCATCGAGACCATCCGTCGTCTCGCCGACGCCGGCGTGCCGGTGGGGGTCATGGTGGCGCCCATCGCGCCCTTCCTCAACGACGGCGACATCGAGGCCGTCATCGAGGCCGCGGCGCAGGCTGGGGCGCGCAGCGCGCACTTCACGGTGCTGCGGCTACCCCACGAATTGCGTGAGGTCTTCACCGACTGGCTGCGCGCTCGCTTCCCGGACCGGGCCGAGCGCGTACTGGCCCGCATCCGCGACCTGCGCGGGGGCAGGCTCA
>DAIMFM010000083.1:1386-11587 GCA_036724585.1 Burkholderiaceae bacterium
TGACCGGATGCGGGGCGAGGGCGTGTGGGCCGACCTGATCGCGCGTCGCTTCGCGCTCGCCGCCAGGCGCCATGGCCTGCGGCGCGACCGGGCCCCCTTGCGCAGCGATCTCTTCGTACCGTGCCGGCCGGGCCCACACGAGCCCGGCGCCGGCGCGCAGGCTTCGCTCTTCTGACCGCGCGGCGTCGCGGGGCCGGAGGCGCCGTGGGGGCCACCGTCCTTGCTTCCAGGGTGCGCCGACGCTACAATTTCCGGTTTTCCGGGGTTTGGCGCCTTGCCGAGCGCGCTCGTACAGATCGTATAGAGACTCCCAGACTCCCGGATACGAGAATCCCAGACAAGGATAGCCATATGGTCGTCATTCGACTGTCGCGCGGCGGCGCCAAGAAGCGCCCCTTCTACAACATCGTCGCCACCGCTCGCCGCAACCGCCGCGACGGCCGCTTCATCGAGCGCATCGGTTTCTACAACCCGATGGCCGCCGGCCAGGAGGCGCCCCTGCGCCTGTCGCTCGAGCGGCTCGAGTACTGGCGCTCGAACGGCGCCCGGGTGAGCGATGCCGTCGAGCGGCTCGCGCGCGAGGCCGCCAAGGCCACTCCCCAGGCCGAAGCCGCCTGAGGCATTCCGGACCGGCCGGTGCCGCGCGCCCAGGCTCCATCGCGGGGGCCGTCGTGAGCCCGCTGGCGCCGCCGGACGATCTCGTCGAACTGGGTCGCGTCGCCGGCGCCTACGGCGTGCGCGGCTGGCTCAAGCTCAGGCCGCATGGCCTGGGCAAGGATGCCCGGCTCCCCCGAAGCGCCGGAGACTCCCGACTGGCAACGCATCGAGCTCGCCGAAGCCCGCCCCCATGCCGATGTGCTGCTGCTGCGCATCGCGGGCTGCGACGATCGCGAGCAGGCGGCGCGGTTCAAGGGGGCCGTGGTCGCGGTATCGCGCTCCTGCTTTCCCGAGCCCGCGCCGGGCGAGTACTACTGGGTCGACCTGGTCGGCTGCGAGGTCGTCGGCCACGAAGGCGTGGTCCTTGGCCGGGTGCTCGCCGTGGAGGACTACGGGGCTCCCCATCCGGTCCTGCGCGTAGTCGGGGCCGAAGGCAGGGAACAGCTCATTCCCTTCGTCGATCCGGTCGTCGGCGAGGTCGACCTCGCCGCGAAGCGGATCATTGCCGACTGGGCAGCCGACTACTAGGCAGTGGGCAAGGTAACCAGGTAACCACAGGTAAAGGAAGCGCCGGATGCGGATCGACGTGGTCAGCCTCTTCCCGGCGATGTTCGCCGCCGTCTGCGACCATGGCATCACCGCCCGGGCACTCGAGCGCGGCCTCTGGAGCCTCGGGTGCTGGAACCCGCGCGACTACACGCATGACGCCTATCGTCGGGTCGACGATAGGCCCTATGGTGGTGGCCCCGGGATGGTGATGCTCGCCGAGCCGCTCGCAGCGGCGATCGAGGCGGCGAGCGCCGCGGCCATGGCCGCGACGAACGCGAGGACGAGCGGGACGACGCGTCCACCGCACCGGATCTACCTGAGCGCCCAGGGACGCCCGCTGACACACGACCGGGTCGTCGAACTGGCCGCGTTGCCGTCCCTGGTCCTGGTCGCCGGACGCTACGAGGCAATCGACCAGCGCGTGATCGACACCCGGATCGACGAGGAGATCTGCATCGGGGACTTCGTGGTCTCCGGGGGTGAACTGCCGGCGATGATGCTGATCGATGCGATCGTGCGCATGCTGCCGGGTGCGCTCAACGACGACGAATCGGTCCTGCGTGATTCCTTCGCGGACGGCCTGCTCGATTGCCCGCACTACACCCGGCCGGAGGTCTTCGAATCGATGCCCGTTCCCGGGGTGCTGATGTCGGGCCATCACTCGAGGATCGCGCGCTGGCGTCGCGAGCGCTCGCTCGAGCTCACGGCGGCACGCCGCCCGGACCTGCTCGAGCGCGCCCGGGCGGCAGGCCGCCTCGATGCCGAGGACGAGCGCTGGCTCGCCGACCATGCGCGATGCGAGCCGGCCCACACCCGGAGCCGCAGGACCGGTGACGAGACCGCTGGGAAGGCCGGTGAGAAGGCCGGCGAGGGCGCCGATGGAGAGCCCGAAAGCGCTGCCGGTGGCGGGCCGGCGAATGTCGACGACAACGACGGTGCCGGCGCGCTATAATCGCCGGTTCACCATCCTCTGGGCGGGCAACAATCCAAAGGCTGCACCCAGCCGCCAAGCGCCGCCGAACGATGGCAAGGAGCCGAAATGGACATCATCAAGCTGCTCGAAGAGCAGGAAATCGCCCGCCTGGGCAAGCAGGTCCCCGAGTTCGCCCCGGGCGATACCGTGGTCGTCAACGTCAACGTGGTCGAGGGCACGCGCCGGCGGGTGCAGGCCTACGAGGGCGTGGTCATCGCGCGCCGCAACCGCGGCCTGAACTCCGCATTCACGGTACGCAAGATCTCCTCGGGCGAGGGCGTCGAGCGGACCTTCCAGCTGTACTCCCCGCTCATCGCCTCGATCGACGTCAAGCGCCGCGGCGACGTCCGTCGCGCCAAGCTGTATTACCTGCGCGATCGTTCCGGCAAGTCCGCCCGCATCAAGGAAAAGCTCCCGATGCGCAAGGACGCGAAGGGCGCCAAAGCCGGCTGATGCCGGTCGTGCCAGGACCAGGGCGGATCCGCGTCGCGAGGTGAGCGCCAAGCGTTCGCGGGAGCCGACGCTCATCCGCCCGGCCCTCGATCCGACGGCCCTGCCCGCGGAGCGGGCCGACGACGGCCTGGAGCCGCTACCCCCCGAAAGGCTGGAGATCGCCGCCCTGCGGGAGCGGTTCCGCAATCCCCCCGACCACTGGCATGTCGAGCAGCACTCCGATCGCGTGCTGCTGCCCGGCGTTTCCGGCGAGCCGCGCCCGGCCTCGGTCCTGGTGCCGATCATCGATCGCGTCGCCGGCCCGGTGGTGCTGCTCACCCTGCGCCCCACCCACCTGCGCCGGCACTCCGGCCAGGTTGCCTTCCCGGGCGGCCGGGTCGACGCGCATGACCGCGATGTCGTGCACACTGCCTTGCGCGAAGCCGAAGAGGAAGTCGGCCTCGATCCCGGGCTGGTCGAAGTCGTGGCGCGGATGCCCGAGTACATGACCGGCACCGGCTTCCGGGTCACGCCCGTGGTCGGCCTCGTGTCGCGCGAAGCGGTCGTGGTGCCCGATCCCGGCGAAGTGGCGGCGGCCTTCGAGGTGCCGCTCGCCTTCCTCATGGACCCGCGCAACCACGAGCGCCGACGCTACGAGGCCGACGGCGCGAGCCGGGCCTTCTTCGCGATGCCCTGGGGGCCGCCCGGCGCGGAACCCTATTTCATCTGGGGTGCCACCGCGGCGATGCTGCGCAACCTGTACCATTTCCTGCGTGCGGACTAGAGCTTCACGCGATCCTGCGCGCCATCCCCGGATGATCTCCCCATGGGATTGATCGCCCTTGCCGTTGCCCTGCTGGTCGAGCAGGTCCGGCCGTTGCGACCGGACAACCGGCTGCACCGGCTCGCCCGCGAGTGCGTCGACCTGGCGCGGCAGCATTCGAGCACCGAGCGCCCATTCGACGCGGTGCTCGGGTGGATCGCGGTCGTCGCGGCCAGCATCGCCCTCGTCGTCGTGCTCCAGTGGGTCGCCGCCGCCATCGGTTCGCTGGCGTCGTTCCTGTTGCACGTCGGCATCCTCTACCTGACGATCGGTTTCCGGCAGCTCGGCCACAACCTGCGAGAGGTCCTGGCGGCGCTCGGGCGCGATGACCCGGCCCGTGCCCGGCATGTGCTCGAGGACTGGATCGCGGCGGGCGAAGGGGCGATGCCCGTCCACGGCGCAACGGTCGATGCCGGGGCCGGCGGCCATCCCGGCCGGGCACACGGCCCGTTCCCGGAGGTGGCCCGCGTGCGGCTGTGCCGGGCGGCGATCACCCACGCGCTGGTATGCGCCCACCGGGAGTTCTTCGGCCCGGTGCTGGCCTACCTGCTGCTGCCGGGCGCGATCGGCCCGGTTGCCTATCGCATGGTGGACCTGCTGGCGAGGCGCTGGACACGGCCGTTGGCGACCGAAACCGTGGCAGCGGACACGTGGGCCGACGGGTCCGGGAACGGCCATGCCAGGGGCGCCGCCCGTGGCATGGAGATCGTCGACTGGATCCCCTTGCGGGTGACCGCCGCCGGCTTCGCCATCGCCGGCGACTTCGAGGACTCCACCTATTGCTGGCGTTCGGCGATCGCGGCCGGCGCCGGCCACGACCAGCGCGCGATGCTCGTCGCGGTCGGCAGCGGTTCCCTCGGGCTCGACCTCGTCGATCCCGACCGCGACCGCCACTGGGCGGGACCGCGCGCCGAAGGACTGCCGCCCGCTTTCGACTGGCGCGGAGCGCCGCCCGATGCCGGCGGCATCCGCAGCACGATCGGCCTGGTCTGGCGCGCCGCCACCCTGGTGATCGGGCTGTTCGTCCTGGTCGCGCTTTCGGGCTGGCTCGGGCGCTAGCGCCGGCCGCCGGCGGGAGGCTCAGTCCCGTTCGTGCAGTTCGGTGAAGAGGCGATAGCGCAGCGGATCGATCTCGCCCGCCTCGGCGGCGGCGCGGATGGCGCAGTCGGGTTCCTGGCGGTGAGTGCAGCTGTGGAACCGGCAGCGGCCGAGCAGCGGCCGGAACTCCGTCATGGCGTGGACGCGCTGCGAGGCCGACAGGTGCGCCAGCCCGAAGGTCTGGAAGCCCGGCGAATCGATGATGCTCGCGTCGGGCGCGACCGCCGCATCCAGTTCGAAAAGCCGGCTGAACGTGGTGGTATGGCGCCCGGTACCGAGTGCCGTGGAGACCGAGCGGGTCGCCTGCTCGGCGCCGGGCACGAGGGCGTTGACCAGCGACGACTTGCCCATCCCCGATTCGCCCAGCAGCAGGGTGAGCGAGCCGGCCAGCCAGGGACGCAGCGCGGCGACGGCATCCGCCGGTGCGGCCAGCGCGGCCACCTCGACCACCGGATGGCCCAGGGCGCGCAGCAGCTCGAGCCGGGGCACTATGCGCGCGTGCGCCTGCACGAGGTCGGTCTTGTTCGCGATGACGAGGAGGGCGATCCCGGCGGCATCGATCGCCAGCATCAGGCGCAGCAGGAGCTCCTCCGAGTAGCGCGGCTCGCCGGCGATCACGACCGCGGCGCGGTCGACATTGGCGGCGAGGGCCTTGCTGCGATAGCGGTCGCTGCGCTCGAGGAGATTGCGGCGCGGCTCGATCCGTTCGATGACCGCCTGCTCGGCCCCCAGGCGCGTGGCGGCGACGATGTCGCCCACGCAGGCCTCGGTCCGCTTGCCCCGGCTGACGGCCGCCCGCTCGCTGCCGTCCGCCTCGAAGCGAAGCAGGTAGCGGCGGCCGTAGCTGGCGACGACGAGGGCGGGTTCAGGCCCGGCCGTCGCCGTGGATCCCATCGGTCTTCGCGGCGCAGATGAAGTCGTTGCGCGTCAGGCCGCCGGCGGAATGCGTCGACCAGAGCACCCGGCATGTCGCGTACTCGACCTCCATCCGGGGATGGTGATCCTCCGCGTTGGCCATCGCGGCGACCCGGTTGACGAAGGCGATCGTCTCGTCGAAGTTCGCGAAGCGATACTCGCGCGCGATCGCGTTCCCGGTTTCCGTCCAGTCGGGCAGCAGGGCGAGCAGTCGCGCCGCGGCGCCCGCATCGAGGGCGGTCTCGCGATGGCGGCAGCTTTCCCCGCGCAGCGAATCGGCGGTCGTCGAATCTGTCATGAGGGGCTGGCCTCCATGGCCGGTGATGACGACAGTGCGCGCAGCCTGCCGATGCGCACCGCTGCCGGCGGATGCGAATCGTAGAAGACGGAGTGCACCGGGTCGGGCGTCAGGGGCGAGGCGTTGTCCTGGTAGAGCTTGACGAGGGCGGCGACGAGGGCGTCGCCGTCGGCGTGGTTCGCGGCGAATGCGTCGGCCTGGAACTCGTCGCGCCTGGACATCAGGCTCATCAGCGGCCCGAGCGGGAACGTGAACACCGGCAGGGCGACGAAGAAGAGCACCAGTGCGGCGGCGTCCATCAGCTCCGGCGCCGGGGTGAGCCCCAGGCCCTGGTAGAACCAGGGGCGGGTGGCGAGCCAGGCGAGCAGCCACAGGCCGGCGGCGCTGAGGGCGAAGCTGACCGCCATGCGTCGCAGGACGTGGCGATGACGGAAGTGGCCGAGCTCGTGCGCGAGCACCGCCTCGATTTCGCCGGCGTCGAGGCGCTCGAGCAGCGTGTCGAAGAAGACGATCCGCTTGGCGCGGCCGAAGCCCGTGAAATACGCATTCCCGTGCGCCGAACGCCTGCTGCCGTCCATCACGAACAGCCCCTTGGAGGCGAAGCCGCAGCGGGCGAGGAGGGCCTCGACGCGTTCGCGGACGCTACCCTCGGGCAGGGGCTCGAAGCGATTGAACAGCGGCGCGATCACCGTGGGATAGGCGTAGAGCACGAACACGTTGAAGCCGACCCAGACCAGCCAGGCGTAGATCCACCAGAGTTCTCCCGCGCCGCGCATCAGCGCGAGTACCGCCCACAGCAGCGGTAGGCCGAGCACCAGTCCGACCACCAGGCTGCGGCCCAGGTCGGCGAAGAAGAGCGCCGGCGTCATGCGGTTGAAACCGAAGCGGCGCTCGAGATGGAACTGCCGGTACCAGGCGACCGGGATGCCGACCGCGCCGACGAGCAGCGACACGGCGAGGACGAAGGCGACCTGCGCGACCATCGGCCAGGCGACGGCGAACCCGGCCATCCAGTCGTGCAGCAACTGCAGGCCGCCGAGCAGCGTCAGGACGACGACCAGGGCGGTCGAGACGAGGTCGTCGACCAGGCCGAGGCGGGTGCGCGCGATCGTGTAGGCCGCGGCGCGCCGGTGCGAGGCAAGGCTGATGCGATCGGCGAAAGCCGGCGGGACCGCATCGCGATGGGCGGCGACATGGCGAACCTGGCGCACGGCGAGCCAGGCGCGCAGCCCCGCGCCGATCGCCAGCGCGAGCACGAACATGGAGGTGAATGCCAGCGTGTCCAATGGGGTGCTCATGCGAGAATCGGGACGGAGAAAATTATGTCACAGCCACCTGGAAACCCTGACATGCCCCCCGGGGACGACATCCGCCCCGATGCCAACCGCCTGCTCTGGCTCGACATGGAGATGACCGGACTCGATCCGGCGCGCGACCGCATCATCGAACTCGCGATCGTCGTCACCGACAGCGAGCTCAACGTGCTCGCGGAAAGCGAGGCGTATGTGGTCCACCAGCCCGATGCCGTGCTCGATGCGATGGACGACTGGAACAAGTCGACCCATGGCCGCAGCGGGCTGATCGACCGGGTCCGGGCCTCGACGCTGGACGAGGCGGGCGCCGAGGCGGCGGTGCTCGCCTTCGCGGCCCGGTGGGTGCCGCCTCGCGCCTCGCCGATGGCCGGCAATTCCATCTGCCAGGACCGACGCTTCCTCGCGCGCTTCATGCCGGCCCTCGAGGCTCATTTCCACTATCGCAACCTCGACGTGAGCACCCTGAAGGAGCTGTGCAAGCGCTGGCGGCCGGAAGTCGCGCGCGGCTTCACCAAGCGGGGCGCGCATACCGCCCTGGCGGACATCCACGAGTCGATCGAGGAACTGCGCTACTACCGCGAGCGCTTCATTGCGCCGCCGCCTCCCGCCGATACAGCCTGAAGCGCTCGTCGATCCGGTCGCGTCGCTTGCCCGACCAGACGAGGCGGGCGCCGTCGATCGGCCCGGGCTCGGCGAAGGCGACCGGTCCCTCGTCCTCGATCAGCAGCCAGGGGCAGGCCTCGCCCGGTGGGTCGAGGCGCGGCTCGGCGAAGTAGTAGATGCTGGCACGCTCCGCCGGCCCGAGCCCGCGCGTCTCGATGCACGCATCGGTGGCGGCGACATGTTCCCTGACCCCGAGGCCGATGTCGCGGTAGGTGTTGCGGGCATTGAAGGCCGGCAGCCACAGGCTCATGAGCAGGAACCAGGTGAACACCAGCCCGCCCGCCGAGAGCACGACGGCGCGCCAGATCACCGGCCGCTGCCGCGACACCCGCCAGCGCACGAGCAGCAGCCAGGCCACCGTCGCGAGCGCGCCCAGCAGGAGCTCGACGAACACCCAGTCGGGGACGAACTCCGGCGCGAACATCGAGGCGCGGTAGGCCATGCGCGGCGGAAACCCGGTGTTGAACGCGATCCAGTACGCCCATACGGCCACGCCGAGCACGGTATAGACCGTCACGGCAAACCAGTCGATGAGGCTCACCATCCCGCGCCGGAGGGTCGGCAGGCCCACGGCCGCGAGCATCGCGAGCGGCGGCACCAGGGGCAGCAACTCGGCCTCGTCCGCACTGCGGGCGAAGAAGGCGGGGACCGCGAGGCAGGCGAGCGTGGCCAGGGGCAGGGCGATGGCCGGCAGGTCGAGCTTGCTGCGCCAGCGCACGATGGCCCAGAGGGCCAGCGGCCACACCGGCCAGTAGTACCAGGGCATCGTCCGGCCTATGTAGGAGAGGGTCTCCGTCGTCGGCAGCCAGCCGGTCGAACCGGCGTTCCAGGCGAGCCACTGGTGCAGGAATTCCCGTGAGTCGGGGCTGATGCTGGCCAGGGCGAGCGGCCAGGCCGCCCCGGCGACGAGCGCCAGGGGCAGCCCGATCGTGAAGGTCGAGCGGCACACCAGGCGGAAAGGCTGGGAGATCAGGGGCAGCACGAGCCAGGCGACCAGCATCGCGGCGGCCGGGGCGATGCCGCGCGTGGCCACGCTGGCGGCGATCGCCAGGGCGACGACGACCGCCCCGCGACGCGAGCGATCGAGCGACCAGGCGGCGCCGAACAGGAACATCGCGACGAGGCCGACCTGGCCCGCGGCGGCGGTCGTCTCGTGCATCCGGGTGATGAGGCCGAGGCAGGCCAGCAGCACGAGAAGGCCCGAGTCCGCGATGGCGCGGCCGAAGTCGGTACGGCTCGCGCCGGCGCCCAGGGGGTCGGGCGGCTGCAGGCCGGGCCGCCGGCTGAGTGCATAGCTGGCGTACCAGAACGCGACCAGGGTCAGGGCGAGGCCCGCCGCCGAGGCCAGCATCGCGCTCAGGTGCATCGGCGCCACGAAGGCGAAGGCCTTCGCCACCACGGCGGCGAAGACGAAGGGCAGGGGCCCGCCTTCGTCGATCACCCACATGCCCGCGATGTTCGGTATCAGCCAGTCGAGCGGGCCGCCGCGCGCCATCGTGAGCGCGATGCCGAAGCCGGCGGCGTCGTCGACCCGCCAGGGATCCCGGCCGATGAAGCCCGGCAGCACGTACAGGCCGCAGAGCAGCAGCAGCGCCCAGCGTGGAAGCTTGCGGGCCTGCAGCCGCGTAACCAGGAATGCGCGCATCGGTCGGACGGTCGAATCGGCGGTGCCGGGGGCCAGCTCGACCGGGCGAGGCGGAGAGCGGGCGGCTATCCCGATAGATGATATGAAAAAAGCCCCCCACGTTCCCCCACTACGTGGGGTCACTGCCCCCCGAGGGGGCTTTTTCATCTTGGGACGGCCCGGCGATGAAAAAAGGCAGCCACTGCTGCCTTCCTCGGGCCGGCCGGGTCCCGGCCGGCGGCGGTTCGCCGCTGTCGCGGCGTGGGATCAGCCCCGGCGGGGGGAGGTGCGGCCGAACTTCTGGCGGAATTTCTCGACCCGGCCGGTCTCGATGATGCGCTGCTGGGCGCCCGTATAGAACGGATGCGAGTCCGACGTGACGTCGAGCTTGAACAGCGGATATTCCTTGCCGTCGTCCATCTTGATCGTCTCGCGCGTATTGGCGGTGGACCGGGTGATGAACTTGAAGCCGCTCGACATGTCCTGGAAGACGACCTCGCGATACTCTGGGTGGATACCTTCTTTCATGGCTCTCTGGTGTTCGACCTTGATGTTCGTCGGGCGGCCCGGGCGGCCCGGCAGCCGCGGCACTGTCCCGGCGGGCCCGTCCGGCGCGGCTCGTGCCAGCGTCGACCGGCGGAAAGCCGGAAATTATACCTGTAGCGCGATCAACCGCAAAGCGGCGGCAGGGCGGGCCGCGGCTCAGCTCCCGCGCCGCATCATGTCGAAGAACTCCTGGTTGCTCTTGGTGGCGCGCATCTTGTCCAGGAGGAACTCCATGGCGGCCAGCTCGTCCATGTCGTGGAGGAGCTTGCGCAGGATCCAGATCTTCTGGAGCACGTCGGGCTTGATCAGG
>DAIMFM010000084.1:0-356 GCA_036724585.1 Burkholderiaceae bacterium
CTCGATGCCTTCCATGACCTCGATCAGCCTGGCCCGGTCGGATCGCCGCACCGGGGCGAAGCCGACGCCGCAATTGCCCATCACCACCGTGGTGACGCCATGCAGGCACGACGGGGACAGGCGATCGTCCCAGGTCGCCTGGCCATCGTAGTGGGTATGGATGTCGACGAAACCGGGGGTGACGATGCAGCCGCCGGCATCGATCTCGGGGCCGGCGCCGGGCCCGATCGGGCCGATCGCCTGGATCAGGCCATCCCGGATGCCGAGGTCGGCCCGTTGCGCCGGCGAACCCCGGCCGTCATGGATCTCGCCGCCGCGAACCACCAGGTTGTACTTCTCCACGCCTTCCTCCGGGA
>DAIMFM010000084.1:366-11452 GCA_036724585.1 Burkholderiaceae bacterium
CTCCCAGCCGGTACCCCGCTCGGTGTACACTGCGGCCATGCTTCATTCCGCTTCGACCCGTCTCGCCCGGTGGTGGCGCTTCCAGTAGGAAGCGGCACGTCGATGCGGTCCATGCCGCGCCTTGCCGCCGTACCGGACAGGCGAGGCAGAAGTCCAGAAGGCTCCCGGCACGGCGGCTCCAGTCCCAAGGAGAATGCCCGATGCCCCCGCAAGCCACCCAGGTTGCAGCGCATGCCCCACCCCTTCCCGACGCAGGGACGGCGGGGCGCGAGCGCCATCCCGGGAGAATCGACGGACAAGCAGCCATGCCCATCCTGATGATCGACAACTACGACTCGTTCACCTACAACCTGGTGCAGTACCTGGGCGAGCTGGGGGCGGAGGTCGTCACGGTACGCAACGACGCCATGGACGTGGACGAACTGCTCGCGCTGGCACCGGCCGGGGTCGTGGTCTCGCCCGGCCCTTGCACGCCCGACCAGGCCGGCGTGTCGCTCGAAGCGATCCACCGCTTCGCCGGCCGCGTCCCGATCCTCGGCGTCTGCCTCGGCCACCAGGCGATCGGCCAGGCCTTCGGCGGCCGCGTCGTGCGCGCTGCCCGCGTGATGCATGGCAAGGCCGACACCGTGCGCCACAGCGGCGCGGGCGTGTTCGCCGGCCTGCCGCAGGGTTTCGAGGTGGTGCGCTACCACTCGCTCGCCGTCGAGCGTTCGAGCCTGCCCGACTGCCTGGAACTCACCGCCTGGACGGACGACGGCGAGATCATGGGCATCCGCCATCGCGACCTCGACATCGAAGGCGTGCAGTTCCATCCCGAGTCGATTGCCTCCGAGCACGGCCACGCCATGCTGCGCCGGTTCCTCGAGCGCGCCACCACGGCATCGGCGCAGCCTGCCTGAGCCGGCCGCCACCTTCCATCCACGAAATGCATACGAGCATGTCGAACAAGCCGCCGGCCACCGCGCCGATTCCCGCCCAGATCACGCCGCAGGAGGCGCTCACGCGCTGCATCGAGCATCGCGAGATTTTCCACGACGAGATGCTTTCGCTGATGCGACGGATCATGTCCGGGGAGGTCTCGCCGACCATGACCGCCGCGATACTCGCGGGGCTGCGCATCAAGAAGGAAACCATCGGCGAGATCACCGCCGCGGCTTCCGTCATGCGCGAGTTCGCGCGCCGCGTCGACTTCGATGGCGGTCCGCACTTCATCGACATCGTCGGCACCGGCGGCGACGGCGCCCACACCTTCAACATCTCCACCGCCTCGACCTTCGTTGCGGCGGCGGCCGGCGTCAACGTCGCCAAGCACGGCAACCGGGGCGTCTCCTCGAAGTCGGGCGCGGCCGACGTGCTCGAGGCACTGGGCGGCAACATCATGCTCGAGCCCGAGCAGGTGGCCGACAGCCTGCGGGCCACCGGTGTCGGGTTCATGTTCGCGCCCAACCACCATCCGGCGATGAAGAACGTCGCGGCGGTGCGCCGCGAGATGGGTGTGCGCACGATCTTCAACATCCTCGGGCCGCTCACCAATCCGGCCGGCGCACCCAACATCCTGATGGGCGTCTTCCATCCCGACCTCGTCGGCATCCAGGCCCGCGTCATGCAGCGGCTCGGCGCCCGCCATGCGCTGGTGGTTTACTGACGCTACTGCTTTGACGAGATATCGCTCGGCGCGGCCACGCTGGTGGGCGAGTTGCGCGACGGCGTGATCACCGAGTACGAGATCCATCCCGAGGACTTCGACCTGGCGATGATGAGCAATCGCAGCATCCGGGTGGGCAGCCCCGAAGAGTCGCGCGCCATGCTGCTGGAAGCCCTGTCCGGCCAGCCGGGAACGCCGTGCGAGATCGTCGTGTTCAATGCCGGCGCCGCGCTCTATGCCGCCGACAGGGTGGCGTCCATCGGCGAAGGGATCGCCCTGGCGCGGGAAACTATTCGCTCGGGCGCCGCGCGCGCGAAGCTCGACGAGTGGATCCGCTTCACCAGCGGCCTGGCCGGCTGAGGAGACCATCATGTCCGATGTCCTGCAACGGATCCTGGCCGTCAAGCGAGACGAGGTCGATACCGCCCAGGCCCGCCTGCCGCTCGCGCGGGTGCGCCAGGACGCGGAAGCCTCCGGCACCACGGACCAGCCGGGCCCGCCCCGGGGGTTCGCCGCGGCGCTGCGCGCCCGGATCGCCGAAGGCCGCAGCGCGGTGATCGCCGAGATCAAGAAGGCGAGTCCCAGCAAGGGCGTCATCCGCCCCGACTTCGATCCCGCGGCCATTGCCGCGAGCTACGAAGCCGCCGGCGCTGCCTGCCTCTCGGTGCTCACCGACGTGCAGTTCTTCCAGGGCGATGCCGAGCACCTGCGTGCGGCCCGGGCGGCCTGCGCGTTGCCGGTGCTGCGCAAGGACTTCGTCGTCGATCCCTACCAGGTCTACGAGGCCCGGGCCTGGGGCGCCGACTGCATCCTGCTCATCGTGGCGGCCCTGGACGACGGCCAGATGGCCGAACTCGAGGCCTGCGCCGCGGAGGTCGGGCTGGACGTACTCGTCGAAGTCCACGACGGCAACGAACTCGAGCGCGCCCTGCGGCTCGCGACGCCCCTGGTCGGCATCAACAACCGCAACCTGCGGACCTTCGAGGTGTCGCTGGCGACCACGCTGGACCTGCTCGGCGAGATGCCGTCCGATCGCCTGGTCGTGACCGAGAGCGGCATCCTCGCGCCGGCCGATGTGGCGCGCATGCGCGATGCCGGCGTCAACGCCTTCCTCGTGGGCGAGGCCTTCATGCGGGCGCCCGACCCCGGCGCGGAGCTCGCCCGCCTCTTCGCCTGAGAGCTGCGGATGGAGGCCGCTCAGAACCAGTCGTTGAGCATGAGGCCGAAGCCGATCCTCTGCACCCGGTGGTTGTAGTCGATCAGGCTTTCGCCGTAGCCGTCGAACCAGCTGAGATACCAGCGCACCTTTGGATTGAACCCGGTGGGGTGGCTCAGATCGAACTGCCAGGCGCCGTGCCCGTCGCTCCTCGCGCTGCGCCGGCCCATCAGTCCCCATTGCCAGGTGTCGCCGCGATAGCCGACGCGCCATTCCACGTGCCCGTAGTAGCGCGTGATGTCGGGGGTGTCGTCGCCGCGGGGATCGTCGACCGTGGCCTTGGGATCTTCGGAGATCCGGTGCCAGATGCGCAGTCGGGTCCACCAGTGCTCGCCGTGGTCGGCCTCCAGCTGGGTGAACAGCTTGTTCCAGCTGCGTGAATCCGCGCCGGACCGGCCGTTCGAGTGGTGCTCGAAACCGAACCGGGCGGTGCGCAGGGTCCAGCCGAGGGGTAGTTCGGAGGTCGGCTGCAGTTCGAAGTAGATTTCGGGAGAGTGGTTGTACTCCCGGAACGGCCGCGAGTTGTCCGCGTTGTAGGCCTGCCACCAGGCCTGGCCGGTATATGCGAAGTAGAACGAGGGAATGCCGGTATCGGTCGGCACCGTGATCGGCAGCTTGAAGCTGAACTGGAACATCACTTCGTGCGGCTGGAGCTCCTCGTCGCCCCGACGGAAGCCCGTTCCCCAGGTCGCCGGCAGCAGGAAGTTCTGCCGATGCGGCATCAGGGCGAGCCGATCGGTCCAGAGCACGGATTCGGCCGCGCGGCGGTCGACGATCGGTGATTCCACCACCGGCGTGACCGGCGCCGCGCTCGGCACCTCGGGTACCAGGCATTGCGCCCGCAGCTGGCCGACGGTGGTGTCGGCCGGAGCGGCCTGTACCTTCTCGAGCAGGCACTCCTCCAGCGTCTGCGGCATCGTGGCGGCGGGTTCCTGGGCGGAGGCGGGCGTGGCGAGGACGCAAGCCGTGCTCGCGACGATGCAGGCGAGGCCGGTGATCCGGCCGACGGCGGTCGACGCGACGTGCATGCGAGACAAAACCCTGACGTGTAGCCCTATCGGCGCGGTTCGTCGCGCCCGAGCCAGCCCGACAGCAATCGACGTGCCTGCGCCTTCGCCCGCGGCTGCGCTTCGATGCGCGCCTGGGTGCGGGGCGGCGCGCTGGCCACCACCTCGAACTCGCGCAGCACGTCGCCCCTGAAGGCATGGACGCGCAGGCGCTCGCCCGCACGCTTGCGGGCGAGCGCGGCATCGAGGGCGGATGCGCGGCTCATGCGCAGGCCATCGAGCGCGACCAGCAGGTCGCCGGCCGACAGCCCGGCGGCATGGCCGGGGCCGTCGTTCGCCACGCTGGCGATGCCGACGCCGCCGTCGCGATCGACCGTCCGCAGGCCCAACCACGAAGGCGCGTCAGCGGCCGGTGACATCGTGAGACGCAAGCCGTGCCCGGCCAGCAGTTCGGCCAGGGGCAGGTCCTCGGTGCCCTCGGCCCAGCGACCGATCTCGCGAGCGAGGTCGACGCCGGTCGCTTCGGCCACCAGCCCGGGCATGGCGTCCTCGGCGACGCCCTTGCCGGCGGTATCGAAGTCGCGTCCGTAGCGCCGCCACATCAGGCGCATCACGTCATCGAGCGAGCGTCGACCCGCGGTCCGCTCCCGGATTGCGAGGTCCAGCGCCAGCGCGACGAGCCCGCCCTTCGTGTAGTAGCTGACGATCGCATTGGCCGCGTTCTCGTCCTGTCGATAGAACTTGGTCCACGCATCGAAGCTCGACTCCGCGACGCTCTGCAGCTTGCGGCCCGGGCCGGCGAGGACCCGCGACAGGTTGGCGGCGACCAGGCCGAGATACGCGGCGCGATCGATCGTGCCCGCGCGGCGCAGCATGAGGTCGTCGTAGTACGAGGTGAAGCCCTCGAAGACCCACAGGAGCCGCGTGTACGATTCGGCGTCGAGCCGGTATGGCGCGAAGGCCGCCGGCTTGATGCGCTTGACGTGCCAGGTATGGAAGTACTCGTGGCTCGCCAGGCCGAGCAGCCGGCGATAGCCTTCGTCGGGTGCTTCCAGGCCGTGGCGCGGCATGTCGTGTCGATTGGCGATCAGCGCGGTGCTCGACCGGTGTTCCAGCCCGCCGTAGCCGTCGCCGACCAGGGTGAGCAGGAAGAGGTAGCGATCGACCGGCGCCTTGCCACCGCGCGGCTCGAACAGCCGCGCATGCGCGCTGCAGATCCGCTGCAGGTCGCGCACGAAGCGGGGAAGGTCGCCGTCGTGCCGGCCGGAGACGACGATCTCGTGGCGGGCGCCGCCGGCATCGAAGCCGGCGACCTCGAACACGCCCATCTCGACGGGATGATCGATCAGCTCGTCGTAGTCGCGCGCCTGGTAGTCGCCGAAGCCCCAGGCCCGCGCGCCCGCCGACGGCAAGGTCGTCGCGACCCGCCAGTCGTCGGCATGCGGTGGTGGATCGAGGCGCACCCGGCAGGGCACCGATTCATGGCCGTCGACGCGCAGGAACACGCTGGTGCCGTTGAAGAAGGCATGCGACTCGTCGAAATGCGCGCCGCGAACGGACAGGTCCCATGCATAGACGCGGTAGCGCAGGCGCAACCTGCCGGCGCGCGGGCGAGCCCGCCAGCGGTGCTTGTCGACCTTGTCCAGCGCGATCCGCCGCCGGCCGTCGTCGGCGCGTATCGCCACGATGTGGCGGGCGAAGTCGCGGATCATGTAGCTGCCCGGGATCCAGGCGGGCAGCGACACGCTCAACGAAGCGTCGGGCAGGCCCGAGACATCGAGCGTCACGTCGAAGAGATGGGCCTTCGGGTCGCTCGGCTGCAGGATGTACTGGATGACGGGATGGGAAGTGGAGGGCTCAGTCTTCATTGCGATCGGGAAGGAGATCGGAGGGCTCGTCGACATCGCGGATCACGCCGGCGTCCTCGACCGTGATGCGCTCGACAGGATACTCCGCCAGCAGGGCGGCGGCGCCGCGGTCGCCCTCGCAGCGTGCCAGCGCCGCCAGGTGGGCGGCGCCGAACACCACGGGATGGCCGCGCCGGCCGCGGTATTCCGGCGCCACGATCAGTCCGGCGGCCCGGGCAGCGTCGGTAGCCTCGGTTGCGTTCGCGGCGTCGGCCGCATCGACCAGCGTGCGGATCGTCGCGGCATCGATCCACGGCATGTCCGCCAGTCCCACGACGAGGCGTCGCGGCCGCAGTGCGGTGGCCGCGAGCGCGCCACAGGCGAGCGAATGCCCCATGCCGAGGTGGGCGTCGGGACACTCGACGAGCTCGGTGACACCGCCCGCGGCCAGGGCGGCGCGCAGCGCCGTCGCCCCGGGCCGCAGCACCGCGATCACCCGGTCGCAGGCGGCACCGAGGCTGCGGGCGGAGCGGGTGGCGACCGCGAGGCCGCCGGCATCGGCAAGCAGCTTGTCGCGCCTGCCCTCGGGGTCGAAGCGCCGGCCGAGGCCGGCGGCAAGGAGCAGTCCGACGACGGGACCCGGCATCAGGCTGCCCGAGCGCCGGCCCGGATCAACGACGGACGTCGACGACGAGGCGACCGCGAATCCCGCCGGCGAGGATCCTGGGCGCGGCCTCGAGCGCGCCGGCCAGGTCGGTCTCGCTCGTGATGGACGCGAGCTTGTCGGCGTCGAGCTCGGCGCCCAGCCGCTGCCATGCGATGAGCCGATCCTCCATCGGGCACATCACCGAATCGACCCCGATCAGCTTGACGCCGCGCAGGATGAAGGGCGCCACGGATGCCGGGAAGTCCATGCCCTGGGCGAGGCCGCAGGCGGCGACCACGCCGCGGTACCGGACCTGCGCGCAGGCGTTGGCCAGTGTGTGCGAGCCGACCGTGTCGACGACACCGGCCCAGCGCTCCTTCTGCAGGGGCTTGCCGGCCGCCGAGAGCGTATTGCGGTCGATGATGTCGCTCGCGCCGAGTGCCTTCAGGTAGTCGGCCTCGTCGGGCCGGCCGGTTGATGCGACGACCTTGTAGCCATTGGCGGCGAGCAAGGCGATCGCGACGCTGCCCACGCCGCCGGCCGCACCGGTGACGAGCACTTCGCCGTCCCCTCGCTGCAGGCCATGGCGCTCGAGCATCATCACGCAGAGCATCGCGGTATAGCCGGCGGTGCCGATGGCGGCGGCGCTGCGCGTGTCGATCGACGCCGGCAGCTTCACGAGCCAGCGGCCCTGCAGGCGAGCCTTGCCGGCCAGGCAGCCCCAGTGCGTCTCGCCGACGCCCCAGCCGTTGAGCACGACGCGGTCGCCGGCGGCGAAGTCCGGGTTGCGGCTTTCCGACACGATGCCGGCGCCGTCAATGCCGGGCACCATCGGCCACTTGCGTACCACCGGGCTGCTGTTGGTGATCGCGAGACCGTCCTTGTAGTTGATCGTGGAGTGCTCGACGTCCAGGTCGACGTCGGCGTCGCCGGTGTTGGCGACGAGGTCGGATTCGTCGAGCTCGCGGATGCCGGCCGAGAAGCCGGCGGATTCGGATTTCTCCAGGTAGATCGCCTTGAACATGCTGTCGCCTTCAGTTTCTCGGGCGCCGGTCGATGACGCGGCGCGCCTTGCCCATGGAACGCTCGATCGTACCCGGTTGCTCGGCGACGACCCGCGCCGAGACGCCGGCGTACGACTTGATGGCATGCTCCAGCGCCACCGTGGCGCCCCTCGCCGCGGCCTGGTCGGTGTGTCCCGGCTTGAGCTCGACGCGTACTGTCAGCCGGTCGAGGGGGCCCTCGCGGTCGAGTTCGCACACGTAGTGCGGCGCCAGTCCCGGGCGCTCCATGATCAGTTCCTCGATCTGCGAAGGGAAGACGTTGACCCCGCGGATGATCATCATGTCGTCGCTGCGCCCGGTGATGCGGGCCATGCGACGCATCGTCCGTGCCGTGCCGGGCAGCAGTCGGCTCAGGTCGCGCGTGCGGTAGCGCACGATCGGCAGGGCTTCCTTGGTCAGGGACGTGAAGACCAGTTCGCCGGGTTCGCCCTCCGGCACGGGATCGCCGGTCTCGGGGTCGACGATCTCCGGATAGAAATGATCCTCCCAGATGGTCGGGCCGTCGCGCGATTCGACGCACTCCTGCGCCACGCCGGGGCCCATGACCTCGGACAGGCCGTAGATGTCGATCGCCGCGATGTCCATGCGGGCCTCGATCTCGGTGCGCATCCCTTCGGTCCAGGGCTCCGCGCCGAAGATCCCGAGGCGCAGGCTGCTGGCGCGAGGATCGAGGCCCTGGCGCTCGAATTCATCCGCTATCGCCAGCATGTAGCTGGGGGTCACCATGATGATCTCGGGCCGGAAGTCGGCCAGCAGCTGGACCTGCCTCTCGGTCTGGCCGCCGCCGAAGGGGACGACCGTCAGCCCGAGTCGCTCGGCGCCGTAGTGGGCGCCCAGCCCACCGGTGAAGAGCCCGTAGCCGTAGCTGACGTGGACGATCTCGCCGGCGCGCGCGCCGGCCGCGCGGATCGAGCGCGCGACGACGCTCGACCATGTGTCGATGTCGCCCGCGGTATAGCCGACCACCGTGGGCTTGCCGGTGGTGCCGCTCGACGCATGGATGCGCACGACGCGATCACGCGGCACCGCGAACATGCCGAACGGATAGTTGGCGCGCAGGTCGGCCTTCGTCGTGAAGGGGAACTTGCGCAGGTCGTCGAGCGTGCGCAGGTCGTCCGGATGCACCCCCGCGGCATCGAAGGCCTTGCGGTAGTGCGGAACGTTGCCGTAGGCATGGGCCAGGCTGTGGCGCAGGCGCTCGAGCTGCAGTGCGCGCAGCTCGTCGAGGCTGGCATGTTCGATCGGCTCGAGCGGCAGGCCGCCCGCGGAAACTCTTGCGCTCATCGTCCGGGCTCTCCAGTCAGGCTTCTCCGGCGCCGGGGATCGCGTCCGGCGCGTCCCCGGTCGGGACGAAGCGTCCCTTGATCGTTGCACTGCGACCGCGAAACAGCGCGATGCGGCGTCCGTCCGCGCCGGTGACCGAGACATCGTAGACACCGGCACGCGCGCCTCGATGGCGCGCGACCGCTTCCGCCAGGAGTCGTTCGCCCAGCTGGGCGGGCGCGAGGAAGTTGATCTCGCCGCCGGCCGCCACCGTCCGCTGGTTGTGCGAGTTGCATGCGTAGGCGAAGGCCGTATCGGCGAGCATGAAGATGTAGCCGCCGTGGCACATGCCGTGGCCGTTGGTCATGTGCGCCGCGATCTCCATCGACATCGACGCCCGGCCCGGGCCGATCTCGAGCAATGCCATGCCGGCGGCCTGCGCCGCCCGGTCGTCCTCCCACATGAGCCGGGCCGAGGCTTCGGCGAACTCCTGCGCCGTTCGCGGCGGTGGCGTCTCGTCCATGGGATGGTCTTGGTTCGTGGAAGGCCGCGGCCCGTTCAGCGTCCCGTGAAGCGCGGCGCGCGCTTCTCCAGCAAGGCGTCGACGCCCTCGTTGCAGTCGGCGCTGCGGCCGGGTTCGCCCTGCAGGTCGCGTTCGAGGTCGAGCTGCGCATCGAGCGCCAGGCCAACGGATCTTTCCTGCGGCACGGGGAGCATCTCCTCTTGCTGTCGGTTCGCGCCTGCGCCAGGGCGCGCGGACGGCCCGAGCCGTACGGGCGACCGGAACCGTACTCTTTTCGCTTGTGCGGCCAGCGTAGCATGGAAGGCGCGCAGGTCGCGGACTTCTCGGCCGGTCTTGCGGCCCGGTACCATCGCTGCCGAAACCACAGGAGAACCCCATGGCGGACTACCAGAACATCCTTGTCGAAACCCGTGGCCGCGTCGGGCTGGTCACGCTGAACCGGCCGAAGCAGCTCAACGCGCTCAACGACGCGCTCATGGATGAACTCGGCCGGGCGCTGCTCGCCTTCGACGCCGACGACGACATCGGCGCGATCGTGATCACCGGCAGCGAGAAGGCATTCGCCGCCGGCGCCGACATCGGCGCCATGGCGACCTGGGACTACATGGACGTCTATCGCACCGAGTACATCGGTCGCAACTGGGAGACCATCCGCAAGGTCCGCAAGCCGGTGATCGCTGCGGTCGCCGGCTTCGCCCTCGGGGGCGGCTGCGAGCTCGCGATGATGTGCGACATCGCCATCGCGGCCGAGTCCGCGAAATTCGGCCAGCCGGAGATCAGGCTCGGCGTCATCCCCGGGGCGGGCGGCACGCAGCGACTGCCCCGGGCGGTATCGAAGGCGAAGGCCATGGACCTCTGCCTGACCGCAAGGATGATGGATGCCTTCGAAGCCGAGCGTGCCGGCCTCGTGTCGCGCGTCGTTCCCGCCGACAAGCTGCTCGACGAGGCGCTCGCCGCCGCCACGACGATCGCGGGCTACTCGCTGCCCTCGGTCATGATGGCCAAGGAGGCGATCAACCGCGCCTACGAATCGCCGCTGGCCGAGGGCGTGCTGTTCGAGCGACGCCTGTTCCACTCCCTCTTCGCCACGGCCGACCAGAAGGAAGGGATGGCCGCCTTCCTGGAGAAGCGGTCGCCCGAGTTCAAGCACCGCTGACGGGCCGGCGACGGTTCGCGCCGGGGCGACGCCTGGCGTCGCGCCCGGCCGGGTCGGCCCCACCGGGTGGCCCGGGCGGTGCGGCCCGGCGCGATCCGGCCCGACCCGGGAGATCGAGCCCCTTGCACGAACCGATTTTCGTGCTATAGTCGAGGGCTTGGCACTTAGGTGCCGAGGTCAAGCAAGAAGAGCCGAGGGTTCCGGAAGGATCCCCGCGGCGGCGGATGGAACTGGCAAGGACTGTAGGGCCAAGGCCCAAAGCCTGCCGGTTGCGGTGCAAGATGCCGAATCTGGCGTCGCCTTGTAACCGCGTCGCGACAGGTTTGCGACGACGGCTTTGCAGGAAAACACCGCGGCGCCGGACTCGCTTGACAGAAGAATCGGGACTCCCCATAATCCCGCTTCTTCGCTGAAGACGAACGGCCGGATGGCGCAGCGCACTGCACGCCCTGGCGGAAGTCGGAAGCACCGCTCTTTAACAACCAACAGCCGATAAGTGTGGGCGTTTGGGCGAAACCGCCAACCCCGCGAGGCCGCAAGGCTTCAAGGGGCTCAAAAGCAGACGCTCACACGGACAAAACATGTCCTGTTCATCAGGACTTGTCGATTCCGTTTTGAGCAGTCCGTGTCCTTCGGGGCATGGGCAACCAAAAGATCGAACGATAGAGTTTGATCCTGGCTCAGATTGAACGCTGGCGGCATGCCTTACACATGCAAGT
>DAIMFM010000085.1:0-11418 GCA_036724585.1 Burkholderiaceae bacterium
CTGGGACCGGGGACGCAGGCGAGGGCCCGGCCGTCCGGCGCGAGGACGCGCCTCATCTCGCGTAGCGCGTCGAGCTTGCCGGTGACGAACTGGAGGCTCATCTGGCAGAGGACGACGTCGAAGCTGCCTTCAGGGAACGGCAGCGACTCCGCGTTTCCCTCGCGCCAGGTGATCGATGTGCCCGGCGGCGTTGCAGCGGCCGCGACCGCCAGCATCCCGGGGTGTATGTCGAGGCCGACGACCGAAGCACCGGTCCCGACCTGCCCGGCGGCGAGGCGCGCCACCACCCCGGTGCCGCATCCGACGTCGAGGACCCGTTCACCCGGCTGCAGGCCGGCGGCCGCGACGAGGTCGTGGGCCACGGGCGCGCCGATGGCCGGGACGAAGAATCGCTCGTAGTTCTCGGCAGGGTTCCCCTGGTGCCAGGGCTGGTCGTGGACATCGGGCTGCCGCTCCTGGGCCTTTTGCGTGTTCATGGCGTTCTCTCCCTTCACTGGTCTGGAACGCCACCAGCCTACGAGCGCGCGAATGCGCGGCGCATCGCCCGAATCCACCATCCTGCGAACTCGTGCGCATGGTCAGGATCGACCATGCCGCGCCGGCCCGGCCAGCCTGCGCTCGCGGGCGAAGGCGCTGGCCGCGGTCCGCGAGCCGACCCCGAGCTTGTCGAAGATGTTGCTCAGGTGGCGCGCGACCGTGTGTTCGCTGATGCCGAGCTGGGCGGCGATCTCCCGGTTGGTCGCGCCCGAGGCGACGAACGAAAGCACTTCCTCTTCCCGACCGGTGAGCGTGCCCGGACGATCGTCGCGTCGGGCGGGGGCGAGGCGCCCGAGTTCGGCGAGGTCGTGAACCGCGCCCAGCTGCCTGAACGCGCAGCGCGCTGCATCGAAGTGAAGGCGCGCGGTCTCGGCATCGCCGAGTCCGGCACAGGCCTGGCCCATGCGAACCCGCACGCGAGCCGCTTCGTAGGGAACGTCGAGGCGCTGCCAGAGGGTCCGGGCCTCGTGCAGGAGGGCGAGCGCCGCGGGCATCTTGTCTTCCGCGAGCAGGACTGCGCCGTTGGCATGGGTGGCCGTCGCCAGCAGGCCGGGAGCGTCGATCGTGCTCGAGATCCCGGTGAGCTCCACGGCCGCCTCCCGCGCCATCGCCAGGTCGGCGCCGGCGAGAAGAACCTCGACGCAGGGACCGAGCAGCCTGGCGCGCGGCAGGCCCGCGCCCGAGGATGCGAGCGCGCTGCGGATCATGGCCGCCGCGGCCCCCGGATCGCCTTCGGCGAGTCGCAGCAATGCCATGCCGGGCTGTCCCTCGTGCCCGTGGCGCGTCGCCTCGCCGTACATCGCGCGTGCCTGGGCGAACTCGCCGCGCAGGCGGTGGACCTCGCCCTGCTGGTAGCAGGCGCGTCCGAGCAAGGTATCGGAGCGGCCCGCCAGTTGCTCGCGAGCCCTGCTCGCTTCGACGAGGGCCGCCGGCCAGTCGCCCTGCAGCTGCAGGACCTCCGAGCGATGCACCAGGCATTGGCCGCGATAGGGCACCAGGTCCGGCTGGGCGGCGCACCAGCGATCGAGCCGCCGGGTCCATTCCCGCGCGCGTTCCAGGTCGAAGATCCGCTGGCAGGTCAGGATCACCGCGCAGTAGACGATGCCGGCGAGCACCGGCGATACCTCACCCGCAGTGACCCCGACCATGGCCTCGTCGAGGAGGGCGACGCCTTCGGCTGCCTGCTGCGACTGGATCAGGCCCTGGCCGCGGCTGAGCAGCCCCAGCGCGAGCAGGTCCGGGTCCCCGAACCGTTGCGCGAGGGCGATCGCCTGCGCGAAGCTGGCTCCGGCGTCCTCGGGCTTGCCGCTGCCGAGGGCGAGGAGGCCGGTCACGATCAGTCCGTAGCCCTGCTCGACGCAGGGGTCCCGGTGGCCTTCGAGCAGGCGTCGGGACCTGGCCAGCCAGCCGTTGGCCTGTGCCGCTTCACCGGCAAGCAGCAGCTGCAGGCTGAGCCAGAATCCCCAGCGGGCGGCGCGCTCGACGCGACCCTGGTCCACCAGGGCCAGGTGGGCCCGCGTCCAGGCGCCGGTCGCACCGGTATCCTCGCCCACCAGGTAGGCCGACGCCGCGAAGCGCTCGAGGTCGTCCGGCCCGAGCGGGGATTCGCGATCCGCGACGGACAGCAGCTCGTACGCCCTGCGCCAGCTGTGCGCCGCGAACGCCTTGCGCCCGAGATCGATCGAGGGAGCCTGTGCCATGGCCGCACCCGTCCTTGCAGGCCGCAGGTCCCGTCATCGCGGGCGGCGCGGGCCGGCCGGACGGCATGCGCCGCGTGGGCTCTCAGCAGTCGCAGCCCGCCTGCGCGATGATGGCCTGGTGGAGTTGCACGAAACGTTTCTCGATGTTCTCGACATCCTCGCGGAACAACGGGTCGGACGCGGCGGCGTTCGCGGCGGGCGCGATGGCGGCCCAGTCCTCGGCGTCCAGGTGGCGCTGCGCCGCTGGGAACAGCGTGAGCTCCTCGAACGCCATGTTGTGGCGCAGCCGCTCGGCATAGAGTCGAGCGCTGTTGACCGCGAGATGCGGGGCCATCGATTCCTCGCGCAGGGCTCCCTCGAGATCGGTCAGCAGCACCTGCCCGTCGTGCGCCAGGAGCGCATGCTGCGCCTCGAGCTCCCGGGCGTGGTCGGGCGGCAGCGCGTCCCGGGCGAGCAGGCGCTCGGCGATCCTGTCCTCGAGGGGATGGTGGGTGACATCGGGGAAGCGCGTCAGGTAGACGAGCGCGTCCACCATCAGGGCGATATCCGGGGCGAAGGCGTCGGCCTTCAGGTTGCGATTCTGGCCCAGCCAGTCGACGAGGCGGTAGAGGTTGCGGTGCTCGGCGAGCAGCCGGTCGATCAGGGAATTCACGGCGTGCCCTCGCGACGGGGCGCCCGGCGGTGGGCATGGACGCCAGCCAGGCCCCGGGGAAAGAGGTTAACGAAAGGGTAGGCAGCGGCCTGCGCCCTTGTCAAATCCTGTAACAGACCGGCGCGGTGCCGTCCGCTATGATGGACGCCTCGCATTTCGGGGGGACACCGTTGGTCGCACCTCAAGAGGCGGTGGTGCGCGCGCGAGGCCGTTCCGCCGACATTCTCTACTGGATCATCGCGATTGCCGCCGGCGCGGTGGCGATGGGATTGCGCGGGCTGTTCACCGAGGTGATCGTCAGCGACGCGCTGCCGTACCTGTTCGCGTACCCGGCCGTCGCGCTCGTCGGCCTGCTGATCGGCGCCGGTCCCGCCCTGGCGACCATGACGGTCGCGACCCTCTGGATCCTCGTTCCCTGGGTGCCACCCACGGCATCGGGGACCTGGATCGAGACCCTGCTGTTCGTCCCCATGGCGACCGTCCTGGCCGTGGCCGCGGCCAAGTACTCCGATCGCCGGGGCGGCGGTTCGCCCATCCCCGATTCGATCACCGATGGCGCGACCGCCCGGACCCTGCGGCTCACGATCTGGGTTGCGCTGCTGCTGCCGGCGCTGCTGTTCGCGATTGCGGCAGTCTTCAGCTACGACCGGGCCTTCTCGGCCGCGAGCGAGCGTGCCGTGCGCTCGGTGCGGGCCGTCGAGGAGTACGTCCTGCGCGCGATCGAGATCAACGAGTCGGCCCTCGAGCGAACGCTCGAGGTTGCCGGGGACCTGAGCCCGGCGGACATCCGCAAGGATGAACGCGCGATCCATGACAGGCTGGTCTGGATCACCGACTCGAGTTCGCAGATCCAGCATGTCGCCCTGTGGAGCGAGACGGGACAGGCGCTGGCGCACAGCGGGCAGTACCCGGCGGACCCACAGGCGAGCATGGGTGACCAGGCCAGCTTCGAGTGGCTGCGCGCGCATCCCTACGAGACCTTCATCGGCTGGCCGGACACGACGCCGCGTTCATCCGGCATCGATGCGCTTGCGCTGGGACGCGCGCGGATCCTGTCCGACGGGCGCTTCGCCGGCATTGCGACGGCGACGATCTATCCGGAATCCCTGACCGACTTCTACGGCACGCTGGCCAAGGCCGGCGAAGGCATCGGCTTCAGCCTGCTGCGCGCCGATGGTCGGGTGCTGGCGCGCTGGCCCTCCCCGTCGGGGCCGTCGATCCGCATCGATGACCGCAGCGCGATGTTCGAGCCGATGTCCGCCTCCAGGCCCGATGGCGTGCTCGATGTCCAGGCGACGCCGGACCGGGGTCGCCGGCACGTGGCTTTCCAGAAGGTCGGCCAATATCCGCTGTACGCAACCTGCAGCGTCAACCACGCGAACATCCTGGCCGGCTGGTACCGCGATGTCGGGGTGCTGGCGGCGTTCACCTTCCCGACGTCATTCGGCCTGATGGCGGTGGCCTGGATCGCGCTCGTGCGCACGCGTCGCGAGATCGCCGCGGTGCAGAAGCTCAAGGCCGAGGCGGAACACCGGGCACAGGTCGAAGGCGCGCTGCGCGAGGTGCAGAAGCTGGAGGCGCTCGGGCGCATGACGGGCGGCGTGGCGCACGACGTCAACAACCTGCTGATGGTCATCAGCAACAGCCTGCACATCCTCAAGCGCCTGAAGCCGGAGCTCGACGAGCATCCGCAGGTCGATGCGATCGAGCGCTCCGTGACCGCCGGTGGCCAGCTGACCCGGCGGCTCCTCGCCTTCTCGCGTCGGCAGCCACTCAGCCTGCAGGTGCTCGACCTCGCCGAGCGCAGGGACGCCTTGCTGCAACTGGTGGGGGCGACCACGGGGAGCCGCGTGTCAGTGCATTTCCGGATCGACGAAGGCACCGCGCCGATCCGTGCCGATCCTTCCGAACTCGAACTGGCGTTCATCAACCTGGCGGTGAACTCGCGCGATGCGATGCCCGAGGGCGGACGCATCCAGATCCGCGTGCGCAACGCGACGCCGGGGGAATGCATGGACGCCGGGACCCCGATGGTGATGGTCGCGTTCTCGGATTCCGGCAGCGGCATCCCGCCCGAACACCTCGGACGCGTGTTCGAACCCTTCTACACCACGAAGTCGATCGGCAAGGGGACGGGCCTCGGCCTCAGCCAGATCTATGGCCTTTGCGTCCAGTCCGGCGGCACGGCAACGGTCGAGAGCAGCCCCGGCGTCGGAACGACGGTGCGGATGTTCTTCCCGTCCGCGGAACGCGACGAGGCACCGGCCGCCAGCGATGCCCAGGCCGCCGCGCTGCGCGGCCTGCGGGTGCTGCTGGTGGAGGACAACATGGAGGTCGCAGCGGCGACGATACCCCTGCTCGAGTCGCTCGAGTGCCGCGTCGAGCATGTCGACGGCGCCGAGGAGGCCGAGGCGGTCCTCGCCAGCCGGGCCGGCGAGTTCGACGCCATGCTCTCGGACATCGTCATGCCGGGCCGGCGCAACGGGTTGGGCCTCGCCAGCCTGGCCATCGCGGAGTACCCCGGGCTCGGGGTGGTCCTGATGACCGGGCATGCCGACGAAGTGCAGCGTGCATCCGAACTGCCGGTGGCGGTGCTGCAGAAGCCCGTGGCCCCGGACGACCTGGCGCGCGCCCTGGCCGACGCGATCTCGGGCACGGGACCCGCCGTGGAGGTACACGTCGAGCGCAGCGCCTGAGAAGCTACCGCGGCGCCGTCCTCGGCCCAGGCGCTGCGGCTCCGTCCTCAATGGGTTGCGGCGCTGCCTTGGCCGGCCTGCGCCAGGAGCCGCCGGAGTTCCGGCTTCATGAGCTTGCCGTTCGGATTGCGGGGCAGCAGGTCCCGGACGACGGCGATGCGCACCGGGACCTTGAAGGCGGCGATGCGCGTTGCCAGGAAGGCCTGGAGCTCCGCCTCGCTGGCCTCGGCACCGGCGGTGAGGGTCACGACCGCCGCCGGCTCTTCGCCCAGTGTCGGGTGCTCGAGGCCGAAGACGCCCGCGTCCATGACCGCAGGATGCGCGTAGAGCGCCGCCTCGACCTCCGCGCAGTAGATGTTCTCGCCGCCCCGGATCAGCATGTCCTTCTTGCGATCGACGATGTAGAGATAGCCGTCCTCGTCGACCCGTCCGAGGTCCCCGGTCCGCAGCCAGCCGTCGACGAAGGTCTCCGCCGTTTCCTTCGGCTTGTTCCAGTAGCCGCGCACCACGTTCGGTCCCCTCGCGAGGACCTCGCCGACCTCGCCGACGGGCAGCGGGGCGCCGAAATCGTCGGCGATCCGGATGTCGCAGACGGGCAGCGGCATGCCGCAGCTCCCCGGCCGGAGCTCGTAGTCCTCGGAGCTCGTCGAGGTGAAGGTCGCCGATGTCTCGGTCATGCCCCAGCCCGTGCCGGGCGCGGTCCTGGGGAATGCCTCCTTGATCCGGCGCACCAGCTCCGATGCCGCCGGCGCCCCGCCATAGGAAATGCTCTCGATGCTGGAGAGGTCGAACTCGGCACGGCGGGGGTGCTCGAGTATCTGCCAGGCGATGGTCGGAACGCCGCCGGCCGATGTGATGCGCTCGGACTCGATCAGCGCCATCGCGCGTTCGACGTCCCAGCGCCGCATGGTCACCAGCTTGCCGCCACCGTAGAGCGCCGGGCACAGCACGGCCTGGCAGCCGGTGGTATGGAAGTAGGGTACGGAGAGCAGCGTCGACTTCTGCGGCCGGGTAGCGGGGTCGGGGAGGGGTTCGCCACGACGCAACAGCGCCCGCGCGGCGCCATAGCCGGCCGAGAGGGTGGTGCACACCGAGTTGCGGTGGGTGCCGATGGCCCCCTTGGGCTTGCCCGTCGTGCCCGACGTGTAGAAGATCGTCGCATCGTCCTCCGGCTCGATCGCGACGACCGGCATCTCGCCGGCGGGCAGGCGATGCCATTCCGGCGGCCTGCCGATGATGTCCTCGAGGGTGCCGAAGCGAGCGCCGGGCGGCGCGCTTTCGCCCCGGCAGGCGTAGATGCGTTCGAGCGCATTGCAGGCGGGCAAGTGCGGCATGATGCGCTCGAGCCGTTCTGCATCCACGATCGCGATCCTCGCGCCCGAGTCGACAAGGGCGTACTCCAGTTCGGGGCCGGTCCACCAGGCATTGAGAGGTGTGGCGATCGCACCGATGGTCACGCTCGCGAAGAACGCCACGGGAAACTCGGGCACGTTGCGCATCGCGATCGCGACCCGGTCTCCCTTGCCGACGCCGCGGGCCTGCAGCTCGGCGGCCAGCGCCAGGGTGGCGCGGGCGAAGGACTCGAAGTCGGCGCGCTCGCCCTCGTGGACGAGGAAGGTCCTGCTGCCATGGGCGCGCCCCGCCACGAACACGTCGCGCAGGTTCGCGGGCCCGTTCGTCCAGACCCTGAGGCGCTCGCCACGCACCTCGACCTCGCGCATCTCGTAGGGCGCGCCCGGCCCGGTGAGCATGGCGTCGACCTCCTCCATCGAACGAAAAGGGAAGGGCGTACCGTCGAAGTTGAGCAGGGGTCGTCGCGGCATGGGGCGTGTCTCCAGGGTCCGGTCTCGAGCCGGGTACAACATTGCACGATAGCAGAAGGAAAGGCCGGGAAACATCCACCGGATGCCTGGAGGAGCGCCGGCTTTGGAAAAATGGGTATGCTGCATCGCGGTACGGAAACTCCCGTAGGGCGGTGCAACGATAAAGCCTTGACCGGACTCCGTCCGGTGATATTCTCCTCGCAAAGCCGCAGCGCGATTCGCAGTTCCGCCGGCGGCAAGAAGAGGAGACGGCAACTCGATGCACGCGTTGCGGATCGAAATCGAACATCGGGTATGTCGCATGCCCGAGGTGCCGCGAGCCGGGGGTCGCCGCGGCGGCGCCTGTTTCGACGGTGTCGCACCGCGGTCGCGATGAACGCATACATCCTGCGGCGACTGCTGGCGCTCCTGCCCACGCTGTTCTTCGCGAGCCTGATCGTCTTCGCCAGCATCCGGCTGATCCCGGGCGACGTCATCGACCTCATGCTGAGCCAGAACGACGTCGGCGCCGACCAGCTTTCGCGCGACCAGCTGGTCGCGGCGCTGGGCCTGGACAAGCCCATGATCACCCAGTACGTCGACTGGGTCAGCGCCATCTTGCTGCATGCCGATTTCGGCAGCTCGCTCTGGCACAGCACGCCGGTTCGCGAGCTTCTCCTGCAACGCCTGCCCGTCACTTTCGAGCTCGGTTTCCTCGCCCTGGTGATCGGCCTGCTGGTGGCGATTCCCGTGGGGGTGTACTCCGCCATCCGCCAGGACACCGCGGGTGACTACCTCACCCGTTCGGCCGCGATCCTCATGCTGGCGGTGCCGAGCTTCTGGCTGGGGACGATGGCGATGGTGCTGCCGTCGATCTGGTGGGGCTGGGCGCCGGACGTGAGCTTCGTCCCGTTCTTCGAGGATCCGGTGCGCAACCTCAAGCAGATGATCCTGCCGGCGATCATCCTCGGTACTTCGCTGTCGGCGATCACGATGCGCATGATGCGCACGATGATGCTCGAGGTGCTGCGCCAGGACTACATCCGCACCGCCTGGGCCAAGGGGCTCGGCGAATGGCTCGTGGTGGTCCGGCATGCGCTGCGCAACGCGCTGATCCCGGTGGTCACCCTCATCGGGCTCATGGCGCCGCTGCTGATCGGCGGCGCCATCATCATCGAGCAGATCTTCGTGATTCCGGGCATGGGCCTGCTCCTGCTGGACGCCGTCAACCAGCGTGACTACCCCATCATCACCGGCGTGTTCCTCATCGTCGGCGTGGCGGTGATGCTGATCAACCTGGTGGTCGACCTCAGCTACGGGCTGCTCGACCCCAAGGTGAGGACGGGCTGATGGCCGCCATACCGTCCGAGGTGGTCCAGGCGCCGCGCCCCGTCGCGTTCTTCACGTTCGTGCGCCGCCTTTTCCGTGAGAAGCCCCTCGGGGCCTTCGGGGCGATCGTGTTCCTGGTCTTCCTGTTCTGCGGAATCTTCGCGGACCTGATCGCGCCGTACGGCATGAACCAGATCAGCCCGCTCAACCGGCTCAAGCCGCCGTCGTGGCAGTTCCCCTTCGGCACCGACCATCTCGGTCGCGACATGCTCTCGCGCACGATCTACGGCGCGCAGCTGTCGGTGATCATCGGGCTTTCAGCGGCGGCACTCGCGACCGTGATCTCGGTGGTGATCGGCATCGTGAGCGGCTATGTCGGTGGGCGGACCGACATGGTCACCCAGCGCGGGGTGGACGCCTGGATGAGCTTCCCGGACCTCGTCATCCTCATCGTGGTGGTCTCGGTGCTGGGCCCCGGCATGCCGCAGATCATCGGCACGCTCGGACTGCTGTTCGGCATCGCCGGCTCGAGGATCATTCGCAGCGCGGTGATGTCGGTGCGCGAGAACATGTACGTGCATGCCGCGCAATCGATCGGCGCGTCGACATGGCGCATCCTGTGGCGGCACATATTGCCGAACGTGATGGCGCCGGTGATCGTGCTCTTCACGCTGCGCGTGGGCACCGTGATCCTGGTGGAATCGGGGCTCGCGTTCCTCGGCCTGGGCGTACCGCCGCCGGCGCCCACCTGGGGCGGCATGCTCTCGGGCAGCAGCCGAACCTACATGTTCCAGGGACCGTGGCTCGTCATTGTCCCCGGCCTGTGCCTCACGCTGGTCGTGTACGCGACCAATGTCCTAGGCGATGCCTTGCGCGACCTGCTGGACCCGCGCATGCGCGGATCACGATGACGCCCCGGTCGGCCGCATGACCCGTCCAGAACGACCGGATTTCCAATCAAACGAGGAGACGACGAGATCATGGCAATGAGACTCTACAAGGGGGCGCTCGGGGTCGCGAGCGCGATGACCCTGGCGCTCGCCACCGCGCTGCCGGCGGCGGCCCAGGACAAGCCGCAGTACGGCGGTACCCTGACGACCACCACGGTCAACCCGACCCTGAGCGTGCTGACCTGGGACCCGGCCGACTGGAACTGGAAGATCAACCAGGACGCCGGCCAGATCTACGAGCAGCTGTTCGCCGCCGACCTCACCAAGTCCAAGCGTCGCGGCGGCAAGCACGCGTTCTTCGCCGACGCCTGGCTGCCGTCCGACGCGATTCGCGGCGAACTCGCCGAATCGTGGGAGTGGAAGGAGAATCCGCTGCGCATCGAGATCAAGCTGCGCGAGGGCATCATGTTCCCGGCCAAACAGGGCGTGATGGAATCTCGCGAGCTGGTCGCCGACGACGTGGTGTCCAGCTACACGCGCCTGGACACCAGCCCCAAGAAGATCCCCACCTACTTCGACCACATCGAGAAGGTCGAGGCCACCGACAAGCACACGGTGGTCTTCACCTTCAAGAACTTCTTCTCCGAATGGGATTACCGCTTCGGCTGGGGCTACTACTCGGCGATCTACCCGAAGGAGGTCGCGGACGCCGGGGCCACCAACTGGAAGAACGTCAACGGTTCGGGCCCGTTCATGGTCACCGACTTCCTGCAGGGCAACTCGGTCACCTACGAGAAGAACCCGGGCTACTGGGACAAGGTCGAGCTCGGCGGCCAGGAATACAAGCTGCCCTTCGTCGACAAGCTGGTCACCCGCACCATCAAGGACGAGTCCACCCAGCATGCGGCGCTGCGTTCGGGCCAGATCGACATGCTCGAGTCGGTGCGCTGGAGCGCGGTCGAGGAGCTGAAGAAGAGCGCCCCCGACCTCCAGTGGTCGCGCTGGCTCGCCACGACCGGGACCTTCCTGTCGATGCGGGTCGACACCAAGCCCTTCGATGACATCCGGGTGCGCCGCGCGCTCAACATGGCCGTAAACAAGCAGGAGATCGTCGACGCGTTCTACAACGGCAACGCCGAGCTCTTCGCCTATCCGCAGCACATCGACTACATCGGCTACTTCGAGCCGCTGTCGGACATGCCCGATTCGGTCAAGGAGCTCTTCGAGTACAACCCCGAGAAGGCGAAGAAGCTGCTCGCGGAGGCCGGCTATCCCAAGGGCTTCACGTTCAAGACCCAGGTCTGCGCCTGCAACCCCGACCACATGGAGCTGCTCCCGCTGGTCGCGGCCTATCTCGAGCAGGTCGGCGTGAAGGTCGAGATCCAGCCGATGGAGTACGCGGCCTTCCTGTCCGCGATGACGAGCAAGACACTGGCGCCCGGCTACTTCATGAACAACGGCCACACCAACCCCACCACGACGATCCGCAAGAGCTTCGTGTCGAAGCAGACCTGGAATCCGTCGATGTGGGCCGACCCCGAGCTCGACGCGCGCGTCCAGCAGGCCTACGAGGAGCGCGACGAGGCCAAGCGCCAGGAGATCATCAAGGAGCTGCCACGCGACATCGTCGACGCGGCGCCCTACATCTGGTTGCCGACGCCCTACCAGTACTCGGCCTGGTGGCCGTGGGTGAAGAACTATGCCGGCGAGCTGCGCGCCGGGGCGGTCCGGCCGGGCCCGATCTACGCCCGCATATGGATCGATCAGGCGCTCAAGAAGAAGATGGGGTTCTGAAGGCATGACCACTCCGCT
>DAIMFM010000086.1:0-7720 GCA_036724585.1 Burkholderiaceae bacterium
ATCTTCGCCGAGCATGTGCGCGGCAAGTACAAGGCCGAGCCGGGCTTCATCACGATGAACATGCCCCGCCTGCTCGACATGCTGGACGAGGTCGGGATCGAGAATCCGATCGTCTGTTCCAATATCAACAAGATCGGCTTCCGGATGTGCGGCGGCTTCGAGGCCTACGCCCGGGCGCTCGAGAACCGACGCTTCCGGGCGGTCGCGATGTCGGTTTTCGCCTCGGGCGCGATCCCCCCCAGGGAGGCGATCCAGTGGGTCGCCGAGCAGCCCAACATCGAGTCGATCGTGTTCGGCGCCTCGAGCCGTGGCAATATCCAGAACACCCGGGAGCTGGTCGACCGTTTCATGCCGGCGAGGCAGGCGGAGACCGCAGTCGCCGGCTGAACGCCCACGGCCGCAGTGTCGGCGGTCGCGGGCCCGTCAGGCGCCCGAACGGAGCCCGTTTCATCGATGTCCGCAGAGCCCTTGTCCGAAAGCCAGGAGGCAGGCACGACGGTGCCGCGGCCCCGGCCGCGCGCGGGCGAGGCTGCCCCGACCGGCAGGCCGTCGCCGCTGCGAATCGCGGCCGTCTATCCCGCCTTCGATCCCGTTGCCAATGAGCTGGCGCAAGTCTGGGCGGCCCTGGCCCGCGACGGTCACGTCGAATGCCGGGTCATCGCCGGCGCCAGGGACACCCTGAAGGGGCATGCGGCCCAGCTGCAGGCGAGCCTGCCCGGGCTCGAGATCCGCCGGATCGAGGGCGCGCTGCATTCCCGGCACCACGGCCCGGAACTGATCGGCGACGACCTGCTTCGCTGGGCGGCCGAATTCGAGCCCGACGTGATCGTCAGCTCGTGCGATTTCCTCGCGAACTTCGGCCGGCGCATCCGCGACATCCATGCCGGGCCGCACCTGCTCCATGTCGAGCAGTGGTTCTCGCCGCATGCGCTCGCCCGGCGCGAGTACCTCGGCGTCAAGGCCTTGCGGCCGCTGGCCAACCGGCTCAAGCACCGGCGCTTCGATGCCTTCGTCGATCACTACATGATCGCCAATCCGGCCGAGCGCGAGGCCATGCGCCGGGCCCCCGACCCGTCGCGCTACAGCTACGTGGCCTGGCCGCACCCACCCCTGGCCGGCACCGGCGAGCCACTGCCACTGGCCGGGCGCAAGGCCGATCGCCTGGTCTACGTCGGCTCGATGTCGCATTGGAAGGGCGCGGCCAACCTGGGACGCTACATCGACGCCTTCCTTGCCGCATCGCCCGATGCGCGGGTCACCCTGGTCGGACCGCCCGGCGACAGGGTCGCGGCGCGGGCGCTGGCCCGGCTCGCCCGCTGGGGCGCGCGTTGCGAGCACATCACGTCGCTGCCGCGCCCCGAGGCGCTGCGCCTGATCGGCGACTCGCTGGCGGTCTTCTGTCCCTCGGATGCCATGGGCTGGGGCCTGGTCGGCGACGCATTCAACATGGGCACGCCGGTCGTCGGCGTGGGCGAGTTCTACGAGTTGCGCGACGGCATCAACGGGCTCGTCGCCGCCACCCCGGCGGACCTCGCCCGCTGCTTCGAGACCTTGCAAACCAATGCGGCGCTGTGGCATCGGCTTGCCGAGGCGGGGCGTCGCTGCGTCCTCGAGGAGCATTCGCCGCAGGCAGTCGGGCAGGGGCTGCTCCAGGCCCTGCGCCGGGCTGCCCTGTCTCGACCGGGTCCATGAGGGACTACTACACGGGCGGGCGCGTCAAGCGAAGCCTGTTTGCCTTCCTCTTCGGGAAGCTCGGCTCGGGGATCCTGGGTTTCCTCGCCTTCGCCCTGGTTGCGCGCCTGCTCGAGCGCGAGGAGTTCGGGGCGCTGGTCGCGTCGATGGCCTTCGTGGAGATCCTGATCGGCCTGTCGACCTTCGGCATCGACTGGGTCGCCGCCATCTGGTTGCCCAGCTACCGGATCCATGCCCCCCAGGCCGTGTTCTGGCGCTTCGTCGGACGCATGGTTGCGCTTCGCGGCGCCTGCCTGGTGCTGGCGGCGCTGCTCGCGCTCGCCTTCGCCGAATGGATCGCCCGCTTCGTGGGCCTGGGCGACTGGCTCTGGGTCTTTCGCTTCTACCTGCTGGTGGCATGCCTCGATGGCATGCTGCGCTATCTCAAGGACACGGTGATGGATTCGCTCCTGATGCAGGGAGCGAACCAGCTGAGCATCCTCCTGAAGAACCTCTGCACCGTGGTGTTCCTGTCGCTCGGGGCCGCGGGCTACTACCATGTCGACCTCCTGCTGGTCGTGCAGGTCGAGGTCGCCACCTTCTGCCTCGCGCTCACGGTCGTGACGTTCGCCCTGCTGCTGGCGCGCGCCCGCGACCGGCGGGAAGTCCCGGTCTCCCCGGGCGACTGGCGCGAGCCCCGCCGGGGACAGCTCTTCGCGGTGGCGCGGCACAACTACGCGACGTCGCTCGCCCAGATCGTCGCCGCGCCGAACATCTTCGTCCTCGGCATCGAGCGCTTCCTCGGCCTGGGCGCGACGGCGGCCTTCGGCTTCGCGCGCATGCTCGCCGACCAGGTTCGCAAGTACCTGCCGAGCGAACTGTTCTTCGGGATGATCCGCACCATGATCATCGCGCCCTACGCCCGGACCGGCGACATGCGCCAGCTCGCGCTGCATCACTCGGTGCTGCTGAAGCTCGGCCTGTTCCCGATGGCGCTGCTCATCGGCGTGCTCATCGCCTATGGCGGTCCCATGGTGCAGTGGGTGGGCGGGGACAAGTACGCGGGCGTCGAGTGGCTGGTGCTCGGCTTCATGGGACTGCTCTGCCTGGTGGTGCTCAAGCGCAACCTCGAACTGTTCCTCAATGCCTCGCGCCATACCGACCTGATGCTGCGCGCCTCGCTCGCCGCACTGGCCGGCATCCCCATCGGCTTCGGGGCGCTCTCGGCCGGCGGCGGCCTCCACCATGTCGTGGCGGCGCTCGCGATCGGCGAGGCGCTCGTCGTCTCGTGCGCCCTCGTCGGGCTGCGTCGACGCGGGATCCACTACCGGATCTCCTTCGGGGGCATCGCCAAGCTCTTCGGCCCGGCGATCGTGATCGGCCTGGCCGCGCACTTCCTCAGCACCACCGGCAACGTCTACCTCATCCTCGGGGAGGCGGCGGTTCTCTGCCTGGCGATCGCGCTCGTGCAGTGGCTGCTCTCGCCCCTGTCGCGCGACGAACGGCACACCTTGCGCGAGATCGTCCGTTCCCTGCGCCAGGGCGGCGGGAAGTCATCCGTAGCCCCTGCGCAGGCGTGACTATTGCATGGCAGCGCTGATCGGCGCGCGTCGGCAGTCGGATGGCCGGCGTACTTAAGGCCGGCTTAATGCCTCGCAGTTAGTCTCGAGGGGCACTGCTGGAGGTGACGATGAGTGCTGTTGCGGTATCCGAACTGGGCCTTCCGGGGATCCCCGCCTCGGAAGGCGAAGCGGGCGCGAAGCCCCTTCAAGGCCAGGCTAGGCGCCTGTGCAAGTTCTGCCATTCCACGCTTTCCCACACCCTCGTGGACCTCGGCATGCAGAAGTTGTACAAGGCCAAGGGAATTCCCGTACTCGGGATCGAGCCCACCGCCAGCACGGCGGCGGTGGCCGAGGCCATCGGCATTCCCGTCGAGCGTCGCTTCTTCGGTCGCGAAACCGCGCTTGAACTGCGTGCGCTCGGGTATGCCGCCGACCTGATGCCGGCCAACAACGTGGTCGCCCACGTGCCCGACATCGTCGACTTCGTTTCCGGCTTCCGGGAACTGCTCAAGCCGGGCGGCGTGGCGAGCTTCGAGTTCCACCACGTGCTCAACCTGATCGCGAACAACCAGTTCGACACCATCTACCACGAGCACTACTACTACCATTCGCTCGGCACGTTCCGCCGGATCCTCGCGCGTTGCGGCCTGACGGTGTTCGACGTCGAGGAGCTTCCCACCCACGGCGGCTCGCTGCGGGTATATGCCCAGCGCGCCGATACCGGCCTGCAGCCGGTCACCGCCGCGGTCGAGCGGGTGCTCGCGGCCGAGCAGGCCGCCGGCCTCGATCGCATCGAGACCTACGCCGCTTTCGGCCAGCGGGTCGCGGCGTGCAAGCGGCGCATCCTCGAATTCCTGTGCCGCGCCAAGGACGAAGGCCGCACGATCTGCGCGATCGGCGCACCGGCCAAGGGCAACACGTTGCTCAACTATCTCGGTGTCGGCACCGAGTTCATCGACTTCACGATCGAGCACAACCCGCACAAGCAGGGGCGCCTGCTGCCGGGTACCGGCATCCCGGTGCTGTCGCCGGCCGACCTCGTTGCCGCGCGGCCCGACTATGTCATCGTGTTGCCCTGGATCTGGGTCGTCGAAGCGTTGGCCCGCTTGTCGGGCGTGCGCGACTGGGGCGGACGGTTCGTGACGTTCATCCCCGAAGTGGTCATCCGGTAGATGCAGGCGCCCGACCGTCCCGGCGGGCAGCGTCCGGGCCGCGTCGGCCTGCTGGGCACCGGTGCCATCGGGCGCAGCGTGGCGGCCATGATCCTGCGCCACCGGCCCGACCTGCGGCTGGCGGCCATCCATACCCGGCGTCCGTTCGGCTCGATTCCCGATTGCCCGGCCCCCGAGCTGCTGACCGACTCGCTCGATGCGGTGCTCGAGCGCTCCGATGTCGTGCTCGAATGCAGTGGCGACGTGGGCCTCGCGACTGCGGCGGCCGAGAAGGCGGTGGCGGCCGGGTTGCCGCTGGTGAGCCTCAATACCGAGTTCCATGTCACCACCGGCAGCCGGTTCGCCGCGCACGGACTCGTCACCGAGGCCGAGGGCGACCAGCCCGGCTGCATGGCGGCGCTGCGCGAGGAAGCGCTGGCGATGGGCTTCGCGCCACTGGTCTACGGCAATCTCAAGGGCTTCCTCAACCACGATCCCGATCCCGACGAGATGGCCTATTGGGCGAAGCGCCAGGGCATCAGCGTGCTCAATACCACCGGTGCCACCGACGGCACCAAGGTGCAGATGGAGCAGGCCCTGATCGCCAACGGCCTGGGCGGCGGGATCCTGCGCCGCGGCCTGCTCGGCCCTGCCACCCACGACCTGCAGGCCGGCGCGGCCGAGCTCGCCGCCCTGGCGGAAGAGGCCGGAGAGCCGATCGCCGACTACATCCTGTCGAACCGCCAGGTGCCGGGCGTCTTCCTCGTGGCGCGCCACGACGAGGACCAGGCGGCGATGCTGCGTTACTACAAGCTCGGCGACGGTCCCTACTACGTGCTCGTCAAGCCCTACCACCTGTGCTCGCTCGAGGTCGCCAAGACCTTGCGGCGGGTGATCGACGGCGGCGGCACGCTGATCGACAACTCGTCGCGGCCGCGGATCGGCGTCGTCGCGATCGCCAAGCGGCGGCTCGAACCCGGCACCCGCATCGCGCACGGCCATGGCGGCTTCGAAGTTCGCGGCGAGGCGGCGCGTCTCCATGAAGTCCGTGGCCATGTGCCCATCGGCGCGCTGCACGATGCGGTCGTGCGGCGGCGGGTCGAACCCGGCGAGATCCTCGGCTTCGACGACGTGGAACTTCCCGACAACCCGGTGACCCGGATCAGTCGCGAACTCTTCGGGGCGGACGCCTGAACCGGGCTAGCCGCCCGGCGACTGCCTCGGCGGCGGGCGCAGCGGCACGGCCGATCCGGCGGCCGGAAGCAGGGTGTCCAGTGTGTACTCGAGCGCATCGCGCCAGTTCGCGGGGCGCAGCCCGGTGGCCAGGAGCCTGTCCAGCGCGAGGCGTGTGTCCAGCGGCCGGCGGGCCGCGCTGTGGTACTGGCCGCTGCCGATCGGTTCGATGCGCGGCACGGACGCGATCCCGAGGCGGTGCATCAGGTCGGGATGGCGCTCCAGATGGCCGAAGATCGCCTTCGCGAAATCGTGCCAGGTGCAGTCGCCGGCGGAACTTACGTTAAGGATTCCGGTGACCGCGTTGCCGTCGCCGCGCGTGATCCGGTCGACCAGATGGGCGCTGATGTCGGCCACGAGCCAGGCCGGCGTCGGGGCGGATCGCTGGTCGCCCACCACGCGCAGCGCCTTGCCGTCCCGCGCCTGGGCGATCACCGCCTGCATGAAGTTGCGCCGGCGCAGCGAGTAGAGCCAGCTGATGCGCAGCAGCAGGTGGCGGCAGCCCGAATCCGCCAGGGCGCGATCACCGGCGAGCTTGCTGTGGCCGTAGGCGTTGACGGGCGAGGCGGGCGCGAACTCGTCGTAGGGCGCCCCGTCGATGCCGTCGAAGACGTAGTCCGTCGAGTAGTGCACCAGCAGCGCATCGAGCGCGCGGCAGGCGGCGGCGATGGCGCCGACGGCGGTCCCGTTGACGGCCATGGCTTCGTCGGGATTCGACTCGGCCTGGTCCACCCCGGTGAACGCGGCCGCATTGACGACCACGTCCGGGCGTAGCGCGACGATGCTGGCGCCGAGGGCGGCGGTGTCGCGCAGGTCGAGTTTCGCCCGGCCGGGGGCGAGCACTTCACCGAGCGCCTGCAGCGCCCGGTGCAACTCGTGGCCGAGCTGGCCACTGGCGCCGATCAGCAGGATTCGCATGGGAGGAGGCGTTGCGCCGCGAGCGGCCGGCTAACGCTCGCGCATCGCTTCGGCGGCGCGATTGACGGGCTTGAGCAGGTACTGCATGACCGTCTTGGTGCCCGACAGCATCTCGACCGAGGCCGTCATGCCGGGAATGATCGGAAGCTCCTGGCCGGCCGGGGTGTGCAGGCTGGTCTGGTTCGTGCGGACCAGCACCCGGTAGTACGAGGACTCCTCGTCCGGCACGTCGGTGGCCGAGGTGCCGCCGCGGCGCTCGTCGCGCAAGGTGTCGGGACTGATGTTCTCGACCACGCCATCGAGCCCGCCGTAGATCGCGTAGTCGTACGCGCTGATCTTCACCACGGCCTTCTGGCCCGGATGGAGGAAGGCGACATCGGCCGGGCGCACATAGGCTTCGACCACCAGGGTGTCCTCGGCCGGGACGATCAGCATGATGTCCTGGCCGGCCTGCACGACGCCTCCGATGGTATTGATCTTGATGCTCTTGACCGTACCCCTCATCGGCGAACGGATCTCGGTGCGGGCGAAGGTCTCGGCCCGTGCGATGAGCGATTCGCTCGCCTGTGCGAGCTCTGACTCGACCTTGGTGAGATCCGCGGCGGCATCGGCGCTGAACTTGTTGCGCCGGTCGCTCGCCTGCAGGGCAAGGTCGTTGCGCTGGCGCTTGAGGCGCAGGAGCTCCACCTCCGACACCAGGCCGCGGCCGACCATCGGTTCGGTGATCGAGATCTCGCGGTCGAGCAGGGCGATGCCGCGCTCGAGGCCGGCAAGGCTCTCCTCCAGGGCATGGGTGCGCGACTTGTAGACCTCGATCTCGCGACGCATGACGTCGGGCTGCGCCTTCACCGAGTCGGGGAACTCCAGCTTGCCGCCGTAGGCCTCGGCGCGCAGCCGGGTGGCCGAGGCGGCGAGCGCCACCGTCTTGGCCTCGAGTTCGCGATAAAGCGCCTCGGCGCGGGTGGGGTCGATGCGCAGCAGGACCTGGTCCTTCTCGACCAGGTCGCCCTCGCGCACCAGCATCTCGGTGAGGATGCCGGCGTCCAGGCTCTGGATCACCTGTTCCTTGCTCGAGGGCACGACCCGGCCCTGGCCGCGGGTGACCTCTTCGAGTTCGGCCTGCGAGGCCCAGAGGACGAATCCGCCCAGCGTGAGCAGCAGGAGCAACACGCTCAGGAAGGCGAG
>DAIMFM010000086.1:7820-11288 GCA_036724585.1 Burkholderiaceae bacterium
GCCGGCTCATACCGCAGCCACCTTGGCGGCGGGAATCGTGATGCCGCGCGAGAGCGCCTGCATCGCCTGTTCGCGCGGCGCGTCGAGGATGATGCTGCCCGCCTCCATGACGATGACGCGGTCGACGATGTCCATGATCTGCGGCCGGTGGGTGACGATCACGAGCGTGCGCGGCCGGTCGCCGCTGGCGGCCCAGCGCGCGAGCGACTGCAGCACCTGCTTCTCGGTATTGGGGTCGAGTCCGCTGCTCGGTTCATCGAGCAGCGCGACAGCCGGGTCGCGCAGCGCCATCCGGGCCAGCGTCACGAGGCGCTTCTGGCCGCCGGACAGGCCCTGGCCGTCCTCGCCGAGGAACATGTCGAGACCGCGGGGATGCTGGGCGACGAAGCGCTCGAGCCCGAAGTTGCGCAAGGCATCGATCAGCTTCGCGTCGTCGACCACCCGGTCCGCCCGTGCCATGTCGAGGTTCTCGCGCAGCGTACCGAGGAAGAGCCGCGCATCCTGCGGCAGCAGGCCCACGGCGGCGCGCAGTTCGGCGGGGTCGATCTGGCGGGTGTCGATGCCGTCGAGGGTGACGATGCCGGAGTCGGCGGTGTACAGGCCGGCGCCCAGGCGCAGCAGGGTCGACTTGCCGCAGCCGGTGCGCCCGAGGATCGCGACCCGCTCGCCGGCGCGGATCGTCAGGTTGAGGCCGCGAAACAGCGGCATGCCTTCCTGCGAGTGCGCGAAATCGACCTCCCGGAAGACGAGGTCGCCGCGCAGGCCGGGCACGCTGAGGTAGGTGCGGTCGGGATCGCGTTCGATGGACTTGTCCATCACCGCCTGCAGGCCGTCGAACGCGGCGCGCGACTGCTGCAGCCGCACCGCCAGGCCGGAGAGCTGGGCGAGCGGTGCGATCGCGCGGCCACCGAGGATGACCGCCCCGATCAGTCCGCCCATCGAGAGACGGGCATCATGGATGAGGTAGACGCCGATGACCACGGTGGCCACGGTCGCCATCTGCTGGATCGTGGCGCCGGCGTTGATGACGAGGTTGGAGATCAGCCGGCCCCGGGTGGAGGCCGTCGCGATCGTGGCGGTGTACCACTCCCAGCGCTGCTGCACGTAGCCCAGCGCATTGTTCGCCTTGAGCGTCTCGAGCCCCTCGACCGCCTCGACAGCGAGACCCTGGCGCTGCGAGCTCTCCTTCATGGCATCGTTGATGTGGCGTGCCATGGGCCGCTGCGCGAGCGCGCCGACGATCAGCACGAGCACCATCGCCACCAGGGGGACGATAGCCAGCGGCGGCGCGATCATGGCGATCACCCCGACGAAGAGCAGGAAGAAGGGCAGGTCGACCAGCGCGGTGAGGGTCGCCGACGTGAGCACCTCGCGGATCGATTCGAAATCGCGCAGGTTGCTCACGAAGGAGCCGGAGGATACGGGCTTCTCGATGAGCTTGATCGACAGCAGCCGCTGGAAGAGCCCCGAGCTGATCTCGATATCGGCGCGCTTGCCCGCGATGTCGATGAGCCAGGCGCGCAGGTTGCGGGCCAGGAAGTCGAAGAACAGCGCCCCGAGGGTGCCGATGGTGAGCACCCAGAGCGTGTCGTAGGTGCGATTGGGCACGACCCGGTCGTAGACGTTCATGACGTAGAGCGAGACCGCGATCGACAGGACGTTGACCAGCAGCGTCGCCAGCGCCACGTGCAGGTAGAAGGGGCGCAGGCCCCAGAGCACCCGCCAGAACCAGGCGCGGGCGTTGCGCCGGGCGGGGAGTTCCGAGCGCAGGTCGGGCGCCGGCTTCGGGGTCAGGCGCAGGCAGTGGCCGGCGTAGATCGCGGCCAGCTCCGGCGACTGCAGGTCGCCGAGGCGCTCGAGCAGGCGGTAGCTCCCGTCGGTGCAGGCGGCGATCGCCGGGAGGCGATCGGTACCGAGCCCGGCCAGGGATCCGTCATGGCGATCCAATACCAGGCCGCCCGCGGCGAGCGCCGCGCGCAGCGAGTTGAGGTTGGGGCTGCCATCGGTGTCCAGGGTGACCTGGGCGCCGAGCGATACCGCCGACATCGGCCTGCCGATGCGCGACGTCAGCAGCGCGATGCCCTCGAGCAGGGCGCTGCGCGCATCGACGGGATTCTCGGTGGGCTGGTTCATCAACTGCCTTGATCGAATACCTGGACGAGCTTGCCGGCAGCATATTCGATTCGCAGCCGGGAGAGGAGAATGTCTACCCGGGCCGCTGCGACCGCGCTCTCGGCCTGGTAGAGCTCGTTGAACGCGTTCAGGAGGTCGAGCAGGTTGCGCCGGCCGATCTTGAACTGCTCACGATAGGTGAGCGCCAGCTCATTCGCAAGAACCACTTGTCCGTCGGCGATTTCGGCCCGACGGCCGACCGCGAGCCATTCCTCGCGGGCGATCCGGATGTCCTCGGCCACCTGCTGGCGGGCTTCCGCGAGCCGGGCGATGTCGGCGCTGACCTGGGCGACCGCCGCCCGCTCGGCGGCGTCGGCGCCGCGGTCGAATGCCGGCCAGCTGAGCAGGAGCTGCGTGGCGCCGTCCTTGCCGACGGTCGATTCGAGGTCCAGCCGAGGCTGGCGGCTCGCCCGCGCCACCCGGGTGTTGGCCTGGGCGCTGTCGAGCTGGAGCTGGGCGGCGAGCACCGACGGGTGCTGGTCCATCCGGGCAAGCGTGGCGTCCTGGGGGCCCGGGGGCGGCAGCATGGCCTCCGGCAGGGCCAGGCGCTCGGAAGGCAGGGGGATGCGCACGAAGCGGGCAAGCGCCGCCCTCGCCAGGGCGATCTCGGCTTCGCGGTCGGCGACCAGCAGGCGGACCTGCTCGGTGCGGGTACGGGCCTGGATCAGGTCATAGCGACGGCCCACGTCGATCTCGGCGATCGCCTGGAAGTCCTCCTCGAGCTCCTCGTGGCGGGCGAGGCTCGCCCGGGTGACGTCCAGCAGCAACTCTGCGCGGACCACGCGCAGCCAGGCCTGGGCCACCTGGAATGCGACGTCCTCGCGCGTCTGGATCTCGACGTTGGCGAGCGATCTCGTGTGGAGCTCCTCGCGCTCGATCTGTGCCTCGATACCGCCCGACGCATAGAGATTGAGGCGCGCCCGGGGCCGGACCGCGCTGACCGCGTCGCCCGAGACCCGTCCGGCGCCAACCAGGTCGACGGTCGGCCAGTGCAGGGCCTCGGCCTGCTCGATGTCGAGCTCGGCGACGCTGCGGTTGGCCTCGGCAACCCGGATCGAGGGATAGTCGACCAGCGCCTGGAGCACCACTTCCTGCATGGTCAGGCCGAAGGCCGGGCGCGCGGCGACAGCCAGCCCGCACAGCAGGCCGACGGCAAGCGCCGCCCGCAGGCGGCGCAAGGAGAGCGGAACATGCCGCCGGCGCGTGCCCCGCGCCCGGCGATCCGGCTGATTCGTCATGCAGCCGACATTGTCGGTCGGAACGGGGCGGGCGGTCCAGTCGGGTGTGGCGGCGGCG
>DAIMFM010000087.1:0-3578 GCA_036724585.1 Burkholderiaceae bacterium
CGGGCGTCATTCCCGGCATCCTGCTCGGCTTGATGTTGATGGTCGCGATCTATGTCCTCGCGACCAGGCGGGACCTCCCGCGCCAGCCGCGGGCGACCCTGCGCGAGGTGCTGGTCGCCGGGCGGGATTCGCTGTGGGGCCTGCTGCTGATCGTCATCATCCTGGGCGGCATCTACGGCGGCATCTTCACGCCCACGGAAGCGGCCGCGGTGGCAGCGGTCTACGCCTTCTTCATCGCAGTCTTCGTGTACCGGGACATCGGCTTCAAGCAGGTGCCCGGCGTGCTGGTCGATGCGTCCAGGGTCACGGTGATGCTGATGTTCATCATCGCCAACGCGCTGCTCTTCGCGCACGTGCTGACCACCGAGCGCATTCCGCAGATCATCGCCGAGTACATCGTGCACCTCGGCATGCCGGCCTGGGCCTTCCTGATCGTGGTGAACATCCTGCTGCTGATCGCCGGCATGTTCATGGAGCCAACGGGGATCATCCTGATCATGGCGCCCATCCTGTTCCCGATCGCGATGGAGCTCGGCATCGATCCGGTGCACCTGGGCATCATCATGGTGGTCAACCTCGAGATCGGCATGGTGACGCCACCGGTGGGACTGAACCTCTTCGTCACGGCCGGCATCACCAAGATGCCGATCGGCGCGGTGATCAGGGCGGCCCTGCCCTGGCTGTCGATGCTGATCGCCTTCCTGGTCGTCGTCACCTACATCCCGCAGGTCTCGCTGCTGCTGCCGCAGTTGCTGAAGTAAGGTCGCGCCCGCGCCGAGGCGCGGGGGGCGGCGGCATGCTGCGCGTGTCGGGCGGGTCGCGACCTAGGTCTTCGGCGCCCAGGCCGCCGGGCGCTTCTCGACGAACGATGCCAGTCCTTCGCCGGCTTCCGGGCCGAGCCGGGCCGCGGCATGGCTCGCGACCAATCCTGCAAGGGCCGAATCGGACAGCGCGCCCCAGGCGTGCTCGAGCACATGTCCCTTGGTCCGCGCGAGCGCTCCGGGCGCGTTCTGCAGGATCGCGTCGACGACTTCGCGGGCGCGCGACTCGAGCCGCGGCTTCTCGACGACTTCGTGGACGAGCCCCACGCGACGCGCCTCGTGGGCGTCGAAGCGCTCGCCCGTGAGCGCGTAGCGGCGCACCTGCCGCACCGACATCGCGTCGTTGAGCTGCGCAATGATGATGCCGGCGTGCAGGCCCCAGCGGGCCTCGGCGATCGAGAACACGGCGTCGTCGGCGGCGATCACGACATCGCATGCCGCCACGATGCCGGTGCCGCCGCCGAAGCAGCCGCCCTGGACCATGGCGACCACCGGCACCCGAAGATGGTTGAGCCGGTCGACGGCCTCGGCGGTGCGGCGCGACACGTCGAGGTTGACCGATTCGTCCTGCGCGCGCACCGACGCGATCCACTTCAGGTCGGCCCCCGCCTGGAAGTGACGGCCGTTGCCGCGCAGCAGGACGGCGCGGGCATCGCGAACGTCCGCGAGGCCATCGAGTGCGGAGAGGATGCCGTCGATCATCGCGCCGTTGTAGGCGTTGTTGACCTCGGGTCGGTTCAGCGTGACGGTGACGACGCCGCGGTCGTCGACCGAAACGAGGACGGGGGATTCGGACATCGGATGTCTCCTGGGAGGAAGCCGGCATCGTGCCGGCCGGGTTGCCTGCAAGGGGTTCTGCCCCGGCCGCGCGGCCGGCGTGCTTGGGGTATCGTACGGCGATTGCGAACGGGGGCTCGAATGGATTTCCACGGTGTCTATCCATACCTGGTCTCGCCCGTCGATGCCGACGGCCGCGTCCGGGCCGAAGTGCTCGCCCGGCTGGTCGACGACCTCGTCGGGGCCGGCGTGCACGGACTCGCACCGCTCGGCTCGACCGGCGAGTTCGCGTATCTCGACTGGAGCCAGCGGCGTCGCGTGGTCGAGGTCGTGGTCGAGGCCGCCCGTGGCCGGGTGCCGGTCGTCGCCGGCGTCGCCGCCACCACGATCGCCGAGGCGCGACGCCAGGCGCGCGAGATGCAGGCGATCGGGTGCGACGGCATCCTCGCGATCCTCGAGGCGTACTTTCCGCTGGGCGACGACGGCGTCCACGACTACTTCGCCGCGATCGCCGCTGCCACGCCACTGCCGGTGGTGCTCTATACCAATCCCAACTTCCAGCGCGCCGACCTGTCGCTGCCGGTGATCGAGCGGCTCTCGCGCATCGACAACATCCTGGCGATCAAGGACGCCTCGACCAACACGGGCCGCCTGCTGTCGATCATGAACCGGGTCGGGGGACGGCTGAAGGTCTGCGCGGCATCCGCCCACATTCCGGCCTGCGTGATGCTGATCGGCGGCGTCGGCTGGATGGCGGGCCCCGCCTGCCTCGTGCCGCGCCAGAGCGTCGAGCTCTACACCTTGTGCCGGGAGGGCCGCTGGCCCGAGGCGATGGCCCTGCAGGAGCGGCTGTGGGACCTCAACCAGGCCTTTGCCCGGCACAACCTGGCCGCCTGCATCAAGGGTGGGCTGGTCATGCAGGGCTACGACGTCGGCGAGCCGCTGCCACCGCAGGCGCCGCTGTCGGCGGCGGGCCAGGCGGAAGTGCGGGCCGCCCTGGAGGCGGTCGGGGCCCTGCCCGCGAGCGCCAGTTCGTAGCCGCGGCGAAAGTCCCGGATCTGGCGTCGCATCCAGCGCTCGGCCTCGTCGGCGTCGCCAGCGTACAGTGCCGCGAGTATCGCCCGGCGGGCCACCAGCAGGCGCTCGCCCGCGACGGCGACGTTCTCGAACACGAAGGTCTGGAAGCGTCGGTACGAGCGGCCGTTGAGCTGTCCGTGGGCCAGCATGAGGGCCCGGTTGCCGCTCATGCGCGCCACCAGGTTGCTGAACTCGGCATTGAGCTCGGTGGGCGCGGTGCCGTCGGCCACGAACGACTCGATCCGGGCCAGCACGCCGGCAAGCTCGTCGAGCAGCGCCGGGCTGCGACGCATGGCCGCCAGGCGGATGATCGGCGGCTCGACGACCGAAACCGCCTCGAACAGCTCCTCGAAGCTGATCTCCTGCAGTCGCAGCATGCGCTCGAACTGCTGGCCGATGTCCTCGGGCGAGGGATGGCTCACGACGAGACGCTTGGCGCTCTCCCGGTGCAGCAGGCGCGCCTCCTCGAGCACGCGGATCGCCTCGCGCACCGTCGAGCGGTTCACCCCGAAGGCCTCGCACAGTTCCATCTCCGTCGGCAGCGGGTCGCCCGCCCGCATCTCGCCGGCCAGCACCCGCTCGGTGATCGCTTCGGCCAGGGCGCGGTAGCCGGGCACCCGTCGCAGCTTCGCGGGCGCAAGGGACTTGGACGACGGTATCGCTGGCTCCGGGAAATGATGGCGTTGGTGGCCGGCCTGGCCGCGATGCCGGACGATGGCATCGACCCGGCCGGCATGACGCTCGGGACTGATATGATAAACGCCGTTTGTCAGACAAACGGAACGATACCGCGGCGTGCGCCGCATCCGCCGAACCCACAAAGGAATTCTCCGATGGCCGAAGCACTGATCATCGACGCCTGCCGCACTCCGCGCGGCATCGGCAAGGCCGGCAAGGGCGCCC
>DAIMFM010000087.1:3588-11187 GCA_036724585.1 Burkholderiaceae bacterium
CACTTCGCACCGCCGACGTCGACGATGTCATCTGGGGCACCAGCGCCCAGGTCGGGCCCCAGGCGGGCGACCTCGGAAGGATGGCCGCGCTCGATGCCGGCTACGACATCCGCTCCTCGGGCGTCACGCTCGATCGCTATTGCGGCTCCGGCATCACCACCGTGGCGTTCGCCGCGGCGCAGGTGATGTCGGGGATGGAGGACCTCGTCGTCGCGGGCGGCACCGAGATGATGTCGATGCCGCGCAACCGGGGGGGCGACGGCCCGCCGATGATGGACAGCGGGAACCTGCGCCTGCGCGCGAAGCATCCCCAGTCGCAGCAGGGCGTGTGCGCCGATGCGATCGCCGGGATGGAGGGCATCGGCCGCGCCGACGTCGATGCGCTCGCGCTCGCCAGCCAGGAGAAGGCGGCCCGCGCGATCGAGAACGGCCATTTCGCGAAGAGCCTGGTGCCGGTGTACCGGGAGGACGGCAGCCTCGCGCTCGACCGGGAGGAGTATCCGCGCCCGGGCACGACGATGGACGTGCTCGCCGGGCTCAAGCCGGCGTTCGCCGCCATGGCGGACTTCGAGATCGATGATCGGGGCACCACCTACGGCGGCCTGATCCGCCAGAAGTACCCGGACGTGAAGTTCGACCACGTCCACCATGCCGGCAATTCCTCGGGCGTGGTCGACGGCGCTGCGGCCATCCTGCTGGCCTCGCCCGACTATGCGAAGAAGCACGGCCTCAAGCCGCGCGCGCGAGTCGTCGCCACCGCCAACGTGGGCGACTGCCCGACCCTGATGCTCAATGCGCCGGTGCCGGCCGCACGCAAGGTGCTCGCCAAGGCCGGCCTCACGATCGACGACATCGATCTCTTCGAGATCAACGAGGCCTTCGCCGTCGTGGCCGAGAAGTTCATCCGCGACCTGCGCCTCGATCGCGAGAAGGTCAACGTCAATGGCGGCGCGATCGCGCTCGGGCACCCGATCGGCGCGACCGGCTCGATCCTCATCGGCACGCTGCTCGACGAGCTCGAGCGCCGCGACCTGCGTCGCGGCCTGGTGACGATGTGCGCCGCCGGCGGCATGGCCCCGGCGATCATCATCGAGCGGGTCTGAGGGCATGCGCAATCCCCTCGACTTCACCGGCAGGACCGTACTGGTCGTCGGCGGCTCCAGCGGCATCGGCAACGGCATCGCACGCGCCTTCCTCGACCAGGGCGCCACGGTGCATGTCTGGGGCACCCGTCCCTCGGCCGCCGACTATTCGGCGACCGAGGGATCGGACCTCTCCGGGCTGCAGTATGCGCCGGTCGACCTGGCCGACGCCGGTGCGGTCGCGCGCCACCAGCCGCCCTTCGACCGGCTCGATGTGCTGGTGCTCTCGCAGGGCACGGTCATCTACCGGCGCGGCGAGTACGACCCGGTCGGCTTCCGCAAGGTCATCGAAGTCAACCTCAACAGCCTGATGGACTGCAGCCTCAAGTTCCACGAGATGCTGCGGGCCTCGCAGGGGACGCTGATCACGGTGAGCTCGACCGCCGCCTACCATGCGACCAGGGGCAATCCCGCCTACAACGCCTCCAAGACCGGCGTCGTCGGCCTGACCCGCACGCTGGCACAGGCCTGGGCGGGAGAGGGCATTCGCGTCAACGGCATCGCGCCGGGCCTGGTCGATACCAAGCTCACCAAGGTCACGACCGAGAACCCCGATCGCCTGGCGGCGAGCCTGCGCAACATCCCGGCCGGCCGGCTCGGCCTGCCCGAGGACATGGCGGGCGTGGCGCTCTTCCTGGCATCCCCGCTCGCCGCCTACGTCCATGGGCAGACGCTGCCGGTCGACGGCGGCCTCATCCTGTAGGAGCGCCGTTCGTGGCCCCGCTGCGCCCGCGCCCGCTCGAGGCGTCGGCGTTCGCTCCCTATGGCGACGTGATCGAGGCGGGCGGGGCCGTGTGCCGCTACGAGATCAACGAGGGCTCCACGGTGCGCTTCCATGACCTCGCGCGCATCGACCCCGGGGCGGGCGGGCGGGCCATCGTCAGCATCTTCCGCTGCCGGGCCGGGGACGAATCGCCTGTCAGGATCCGCACGATGGAGCGGCATCCGCTGGGCTCGCAGGCCTTCGTGCCCCTCGGCGGCGGTTCCTGGCTGGTCGTCGTCGCGCCACCGGGCGACACGGTGGCGCCGGGCGCGATCGAGGCATTCGTTGCGCGCGGCGACCAGGGCGTGAACCTCGCGCCGGGCGTCTGGCACCACCCGCTGATCCCCTGCGGGGACGAGCGCGATTTCCTCGTCATCGATCGCGACGGCGAGGGCGCCAACTGCGACGTGATCGAGCTGGCGACAGAACGTTTGCTCGCCGCTGTCGATTCCGTCCCGGCCGATGCGGCCGGCGCGGGCCGCATGCCTGCCGGCGACTAGGCCCGGCCCAGCCTCGCGGCGATCGTGTCCGCGACGCGAATGGCCAGCGCGATGACGGTCAGCGTCGGATTCGCGTGGCCGGCGGTCGGGAAAACAGCGCTGCTGGCGACATGGAGGTTGTCCATGCCATGCACCCGGCAGCGGGGATCGACGACGCCGTCGCCCGGTGATGCGGACATCCTCGCCGTTCCCGCCGGATGATGGGTCGACATCTGCGTCACGAGCGGGACGCCATCGCGATGCTCGTAGCGCAACTCACCGATGCCGGCACGGGCCAGGGCGGTGGCCAGCAACTCCTGGCTGCGGCGGACACTGCGCTGGTCGAAGGCATTCCAGCGAAAGCGGACGCGGGGCCGCGGCACGCCCAGGGCATCGCGCTCGGTACCGAGGGTGATCCGGTTGTCGGGATCGGGCGATTGCTCGCATAGCAGGAAGACATCGAGGCCATCGAAGCGCGACTCCCGTTCGTCGAGCCTGCTCCAGCCGCCGTGGTCGATGTCGAAGGCCGGGCGAAACGCGCGACGGTAGCGCGTGTGGTGGTACAGCACGTCGTCCAGCCCCCGCGCCACGCGCCCGAGCAGCCGCAGGCGATCGACCATGCCGGCCGATCCGGCCGATGGCGCCGTACCGGTCGATGGCCGCGTGCCGCGCAACTCCCGGGCGCTACGGCGCGCCGGGGAGCGCCAGGTCACCCCGCGCCCGAAGGGGCGCTGGATCCACCGGCGCAGCGAACGCCTGGGCCGCGGCAGCAACAGTGCGGTCGCCGACAGCAGCGCTTCGCGCTCACGGACATCGGCGGCAAGCCGGAAACTGGGCAGGCCGTGGATTTCGCCATGTCGTTGCAGGTCGTAGGCGCCGGCGCCCGGCGGCACGCCCCCGCCCGGCGCGCGCAATATGCCGGCGTCGATGATCTGGTGGTCCATCAGGAAGCGGCCGACATGGCCGTGCGCGTTGCCGAGGCCGGTCGCCACGACCTCGTTCGAGGCGAGCAGCAGGCGCGGCACTTCGAAGCCGCCCTGCGCGAGGATGACCTCGCGCGCGCGAACCCGGAACTCTCCGCCGCCGAGGCAGCGCACCCGGACCGCGCTGACCGCTTCCGCCCGCGGCCCCGTCTCGAGCGCCACCGCGCATGACATCGTCAGGCAGCGCTGGTTCGCTGCCCGTTCGACGGCGAGGCGCGCATTGCGCGTGAAGGCGTCCTGCGGCGCGAAGAGGAACAGTCCCGGCTCGATGTCGCCGCCGCGGGGGAAACGGAATCCGCCGGGGTTCCGCTCGGCCCATGCGGCCGGGTCGAACGATGCCCGGCCGCAGCCGACCCGCCGCAGCGCCCGTGACAGGTAGGGCGCCAGTTCCTCGCCGTCGATGGGCCAGCCACTGTAGGGCAACCAGGCGCGAGCCCTGTAGTCGAGGGGCTCGAGCATGGCCAGGCGTACCCAGGTCCGGCCATCGATCTCGATGCACCACTGGCGCGCGGTGCCGCCGATGCCCGAGGCGCGCAGGCTGGCGATGTCCGGATACAGGTCAGGGCCCGGATCGGAGTCGGCCTCGGCGGCGAACAACGCCCGGACGGCGGGCTCCGGTTCCATGCCGCCGGCCTCGAGCATCACGACCGCCAGCCCACGTTCGCCGAGTTCCAGCGCGAGCGTCAGCCCGGCGGGGCCGGCGCCGATGATGCAGGCGTCGGCATCGAGCACGCTGCCCGAGGGCACATGGCGACCGTCGTTGATCATGCGATCGGACCGGAGGGTATGCGTCGTGGGACGGACGCGGCGGAGGGGGCGCGGGCGAGGCGCCGTTCAGTCGCCCGCCGCGGTGAGCAGGCAATGGGCGCGGGCCACCGCGATCGGGGTGTCCGGCTGCCGCTGCCAGAGGCGCACCTGCACGAGGGCGACGCGCTTGCCGCGGCGCACGACGTCGCAGGCGGCGAATGTTTCCTCGGGACGGCCGCCGCGCAGGTAGTCGAGCGCGAAGTCGATGCCCTTGGGCAGCTTCTCGCCGCCCAGCGTCTGGTTCAAGTGCAGGATGGCGGCCGTCTCGGCGAAGCCGGCGATCACGCCCCCGTGCAGGGCGGGCAGGAATGGATTGCCCACCAGCTTGGGGTCGAAGGGCAGGCGGAAGATCGGTTCCCAGGGATCGGGGGCGACACGGATGCCGAGGTAGTCCAGGTAGGGGATCGCTCCCGGCGGCATGGCCGGCTCGCTGGCCGCCGGCGCGCGCCAGGCGGCTGCGTCGGGGGCCCTTCCCGGGGCCCGCGCCCAGGCGGTGGGCCCGGCGGCCGGGACATCGGCCGGTGCGGCCCGTTGCGTGGCGGCGCCGGGCTTCGGTTCGGCGCCCCGGCCCGAAGGCGTCGACAGCATGAAGGCCGCCTGCGCGGCGGCGACGGGTGCTTCGCGGTCGCCCTGGTGCACCTCGGCGCGCACGAAGGCAACGCTGCGGGTGAGCCGGTAGCAGTGCGCATCGCAATGGGTGGTGTGCGACGGCGAGGCCGGACGCAGGTAGTCCATCCGCAGGTCCAGCGTCGCGTAGGTGACGTCGTGGGTCTCGAGCGCCGCCCCCACCGCGAGACCGCAGCAGGAATCGGCGAGCAACTAGATCGCCACCGGGTGCATAAGGTCGCGTGCCGGGTCGACCATCAAGTCGGGCAGAGGCGGCAACGCCATAGAGACAAGGTAATTCTCGGCGTGCGTCAAGGCGAGGCCGATGTCCATCATCTGCGGCGTGCCCTGGACGAACTTGCGGGCGAGGAGGTCGAGCTGGTCGGACATGGCCTGGTCTGGTCGGTGCAAGGCGATGCGGTGCGGACGGAGCACCCGGGCGCCGAGGGGCAGGAGCGCCCGGGCGCCAGGGGAGAAGGCCCAGTGTAGCGCGGGGCAAGACCGCGCGCGAGGGCATGGCTTGGCCCGGGGTCGTAAGATCGCAGGATATCGGCACCTCATGGAACCCTGCGCATGAAACCCGTCTTCCGGATCGATTTCGTCTCGGATGTCTCCTGCCCCTGGTGCGCCATCGGCCTGGGCTCGCTCGAGGCCGCCCTCGGCCGCCTGCAGGGCGAGCTGGACGCGAGCATCCATTTCCAGCCCTTCGAGCTCAATCCGCAGATGGGGCCCGAGGGCCAGGACATCGGCGAGCATATCGCGCAGAAGTACGGTTCCTCGCCGCAGCAACAGGCGGCCACGCGCGAGATGATCCGCCAGCGGGGCGCGGAAGTCGGCTTCGAGTTCCGGCCCGAAGGGCGCGGCCGGATCTACAACACCTTCGATGCCCACCGCCTGCTGCACTGGGCGCACGAGGAAGGTCGTCCCGACAGGGGACATGGCGAGCCGGGGCAGCAACGCCTGCTCAAGAAGGCCTTGTTCGCTGCCTACTTCACCGAAGGTCGCAGCCCGGCATCGCGCGAGGTCCTGCTGGAGGCGGTGCAGGCGGCCGGGCTGGACGTCGACCGTGCGCGCGAGGTGCTGGCGAGCGGCGAGTTCGCCGACGAGGTCCGCGAGCGCGAATCCTTCTGGCGCGAACGCGACATCCATGCGGTGCCGGCCATCGTTCTCGACGATACCCACCTGGTTTCCGGTGGCCAGCCGCCCGAAGTCTTCGAAAGGGTCCTGCGCAAGCTGGCGGACCGCAAGCGCGAAGCCGCCGCCGGCGCTTGAGCGCCCTATCCGTCGTCGGCGGGCGTGTCGCCCGCGGGCGCGGGAGCGTCGCCCGTGCCGGTCGCTTCCACATCGGGTGCCGCCGGGCCCTCGTCCCCGGGCCGGGTGACGAAGCCCAGCTTCTCGACGCCGGCGCGCTGGGCCGCCGCCATCACCTGCAGCACCGACTCGTACTCCGCCTTGCGGTCGCCGCGGATATGGAGCTCCGGCTGGGGATCCTGGCGGGCGGCATGCTCGAGGCGCTGCTGCAGCGTGGTCGCATCGATCGGTTCGTCATTCCAGAAGACCTGGGCCTGCGCATCGATCGCGAGCGTCACGCGCTCCGGGTCCTCGAGGTTCTTCTCGGCGCTCGCGCGTGGCAGGTCGACCGCCACGCGCTGCGTGAGCACCGGCACGGTGATCATGAAGATGATCAGCATGACGAGCATGACGTCGATCAACGGCACCATGTTGATCTCGCTGACCTCGCGGTCCTCGTCCTCGAAGTCATGCACTGAGGCGGCCATGCCTAGCCCTCCGCCGCGACGAAGCCCGACGAGGGGGCGTCCTTGTCGTCCTTGCCGCCGTTGCCGGGCCGGGTGACGGCATGCAGCATCCCGCCACGGGGCGCCGCGTTCGCCCGCCCGTCCTCGACCGTGCCTTCGAGCGAATGGCCGGTCAGGAAGTAGCTGCTCAGCTGCCGGGCGAAGCGCCGCATCTGGCCGCCGAGCGTGCGATTGGCGCGGCTCAGCGCGTTGTAGCCGAGCACCGCCGGGATCGCCACCGCCAGGCCGAAGGCCGTCATGATGAGCGCCTCGCCGACGGGACCGGCGACCTGGTCGATGCTGGCCTGCTGGGCGGCGCCGATGCCCAGCAGGGCGTGGTAGATACCCCAGACGGTGCCGAGCAGTCCCACGAAGGGCGCCGTCGAGCCGATCGACGCCAGGATCGACAGGCCCGACCGCAGGCGCTCGCTGCTGTCGTCGATCGAGCCGCGCAGCGCATCGGTGACCCACTCGGCGAGGCTCAGCTGCCCATGCAGCTCCTTGCTGTTGGCCTCGTGGTGCGCCACCGCGGCACGGCCTTCGACCGCGAGCAGGTGGAAGGGATTGAGCCCGGGCGCGGGCGCCCCGCGCGCCTGCAGCGCGCGCAGGCCTTCGTCGAAGCTGCGGGTATGCCAGAACGCGTTCGCGGCGCGTGCGGCGCGGCGCAGCCTGATCAGGCGCCATGCGCGCGTGACGATCAGCCACCACGTCACGATGGACATCAGCAGCAGGATGATCGCGACCGACTTGATGATCAGGTCGCCCTGGGTCCACAGTGTCGCCAGGCCGTAGGGGGAAGTACTCGTCAGCTCCATGGCATGAATTCCTGCAAGTCTTGGATCCGGTGTGTGGTGTGCCCGTGCCCGCGCGTCAGGACCGGAGCGAGAAGATCACGGGCAGTTCGTACCTGTAGGGAATCGGTTCGTCACCGCGCTTGGCGGGGATGAACCTCCAGCGCTGTACTGCATCGAGCGCCGCCTGGTCGAGGGCGGTGTAGCCGCTGGTGCGCTTGACCTTGATCTC
>DAIMFM010000088.1:0-11171 GCA_036724585.1 Burkholderiaceae bacterium
ATCGAAGCCGCCCTTGCTCACGAAGAACACCTGGCGACGGGCGCCGAGCGAGGCGCGCCCGCCGATGATGCGCGCCACCGTCTGCAGCTGGCGGGCGACGCCGTTGGCCTGGCCGTTCGGCAGCGTGGGCACGGCGTCCACTGCGTCGGCGGGCAGCATCGATGCGTCGAGCAGGGCCTGCGCGGCGAGCGAGCGCCGGGTGACGGCGGCATGCGATTCCTCGAGCAGGTTGGCATGTGTGCGGGTCAGCAGGTAGCGCAGGTCGTCGCCCCCGCGCGAGGAGCCGAACAGCGAGCCCTCGAGGCCACCGATCGCGCTCGAGCCGTTGGCGCCCACGCGGAACTGCACGGTGCCCTCGCCCGAGAGCCAGACCGCGTTGCCGGAGGCCGAGATGCAGGTGAAGGACTCGGTGGAGTTCATGCCCGCGAGCAGGTCGCCCATGCGGCCGCCCCAGCCGTACTGCGCTCCAGGTGGACTGCTGGTCGTTGTGCGAGAACAGGTTGGGCGGCAGTGGCACGCTGCGCGCTCGATACTCGGCGCGCGTGGTCGGCACGATCATCGGTCCGACATTGGCGATGATCGCGGTGTTGCCCGCATCGAAGCTCGCCTTGGCGTCGGCCATGGCCGGATGCAGCGCGAAGCTGCGCCCGGCCTGGGGCGAGGCGGGGACGATGGACAGCAGGCCGTTCTCGCTGCCCGGCGCGCCGAGCTGCATGCCGCCGGTGCGCATCCGGGTGTATTCGCTCCACGACGACGGGTCGGTGGCCACCACCATGTTGCCGCTGTCGTTGCCGCCGAACATGAACAGGCACACGAGCGCGCGATAGTCGGTGGCACTCTGCGCGGCCGCGGTGCCCATCGCGGCGAGGTTCAGGGCGAAGGGCGCGGCCGAGGGCACGAGGGCGCCGAGCAGGGACGAGGCCCGCAGGAAGACGCGGCGCGATGCATTGGTCGATTTCATGGCTGTGCTCTCCGGGCCTATTTCTGCGTCAGGTACTCGGCCGAGGCCAGGGTCAGGAACAGCACCAGGCGCACCCGGTTCAGGCGTGCCGCCTCCACCTGCTCGGGCTTGCTGCGCTCCAGGCTGACCGAGCCCGCCGCTTCCATGAGGCGTACGCGCAGGTCGTTGCTCATCTGGCCGTGCAGCAACAGCAGGTTGGCGCGCTGGACCAGCTCGGCCGGGTCGGCGGCCAGGGCCAGCCAGTCGCGGTAGTCCATCTGGACGTCGCGCGGGCTGCCGCTGCCCACGCCCCTCTGGACCACGCTGCGCATGGTGTTGAGGTAGCCGGCCACCGAGGACTCGTCGGTGATCTGCATCTCCGGCGACAACAGGCCCGCCTGGCCGGCGGCGGAGTTCGGCGGGATGTAGCCCGGGCGATAGAAGTTGAACACCGACGGCGAGTAGAAGATCGACTGGCCCAGACTGTCGGCCGGGTCCGAGGTCCGGCCGATGCGGTACAGGTCGGTCAGCGAATGGGCCCGCGATACCCGCGCCCAGTGCGCCAGGCGCAGCACCGGCTCGCGGATCCTGCCCCAGCTCGGCAGCATGGCAACGGCGGCATCGCGCGCTTCGGGATCGTAGAGGATGGCGCGCACCACCGCCGCCAGGTCGCCGCGCTCGCCGCGGCCGTTGTCGTTGAAGACGGTGGCGACACGGGCGACGTAGGCCGGGCTCGGGTTGCTGGTGACCAGGCGCTGGATCAGCTGCTTGCCGATGAAGGGACCGACGTTCGGATGCGCCGCGATGACGTCGAGCGCCGCCCGCACTACGGCGAGGGCGTCGTCGTTGCCACCGGGCAGGGTGGCGCCCAGGAACCGCTTCTCGGCGGTCGAGTGGTACTGCGGATAGCCCTGCATCGGCAGGACTTCCTTGTTGCTGGCGGACTCCCAGCCCTTGAACCGGCTGCGGCTGGTGTCGCCGCCGCCCCAGCTCAGGCCGGTGAACACCTTGGCGAGTCCGGTCACGTCGTCGTTGGTGTAGGTCTCGACCGGCACGCCCTGCGGATCGAGGACCGGAGTGCCGTCGATCGCGAGTTCGACGACCCCGATCGAGAACAGCTGCATCACTTCGCGGGCGAAGTTCTCGTCGGCGGTGCGATGGGTCTCGGGGTCCTCCTTCTCGTTGCCGAGATGGGTCAGGTAGAGGCCCATCATCGGATGCAGGGCCACCGCCTCGAGCAGGCTGCGGTAGTTGCCGAAGGCGTGGCGGGTGAGCGTATCGAGATAGTTCGCCACGCCCAGGGGATAGCGGGCGACGTCGCCGTCGTTCATCGAGATGACGAAGATCTGCGACAGGGCGAAGGCGACCCGGTGGCGCAGCTGGGCGTCGCCCGCGATCGCCTCGCGCCAGAAGCTGTCCTGCACCCAGTTGCGGTCGGGCTTGTCGCGCTCCGGGTCGAGCCGCGTGCGCAGGGCGACCATGTGCTCGTGCGAGCCATAGCCCCGGTTCATCTGGTCGATCATCCAGGCGTCGAAGCCGACCGATTTCAGGCGATTGATCTCGTCGAGCGTCGGCCCGAAGGTCGCCTGCGCCAGGAAGCGCGACGCATCGGCGTCGCTCGACGGGGCGGGCGTGGGCGGCGCGATGTCATAGACGAAGGACTTGGTTTCGCCGGCGCTGTCGCCGCCGCCCCCGCCGCAGGCCGCGAGTATCGCGACCACCACGGCACCCGCGAGCCAGCGCGAGCCCTGCACAAGGATACGGGTCACCGCAGCCTCCGCGTCTAAGCGTGAAATAGGTCACGCGAAGCGTAGGTATTCGAGGCTTCGGTCGGTGATCGTTCCCGATCGGCGGCGCGGCTTCGGCGACGGGCGGACGTTGGCCGTGACCGGGCGGCGAGCGGCCGCCCGGCCCCGGCGTCAGACGGTGGCGATCGCCGATACCGGCGAGCCGACGGCGCCGGGCAGGCGCAGCGGTGGCGCCGTGAGCAGGAAGCGGTTGCGCTTGTGCTCGCGCAGCCACTGGGCGAGCTCGCCGAGGTACCAGATCTCGCCGAGCGGGACGCCCAGCTTGAACAGGCAATGCTCGTGCAGCGGCAGCGTGGCGCAGGATCCGGCCGGCTTGGGTCCGCCGGCATGTTCGACCGCATAGTTGTCGGCGATCAGTGCCGCCAGCCCGCTGTCGGTGATCCACTGCAGCAGGGTGGGATCGCGGCCGTCGAGCGCGGCGCAGGCGGTATGGACCAGGGCCGGGTCCGGCTTGCCACCCCATTCGAGCAGGCGGGTCGCGAAGCCGGTGTGCAGCAGGACCATGTCGCCGGGCTCGACCACGACGCCGTCGGCATCCATCGCCTGCTTGAGCTTGTCGTAGCCCACCAGGGTGCGTTCGTCGCCGAAGTGGGCGCGCAGGTCGATCAGGACGCCGCGCCCCTGGATGCCATGGGCCGCAAAGTTGTCGATCCCGAGCGACCTGACGCCGCTGCGCATCGCCTCGCCGCTGCCTTCCTCGCGCGGAAGCTCCACCCCGCCGCGGAAGCCGTTGTAGAAGACGGGCTCGGGCCGGCCGTCGCCGTTGGCATCGAAGAGGCTGCCGACGTGGGCGAAGCTGTCCCACTGGGTGGAGTACTGGAGATGGATGACGGCGACATCGTCATTGATCACGTCGGTTGCATCGGGCTCGACGCGGCCGACCTCGAACATCCAGCGCGGCACGCCTTCCTGGTGCGTCGGTCGCAGGCGCGGCGGATGGCGGCGCGGATTGAGGGTGTTGCCGCCGGGCAGGTCGAGCGGCAGGCTCAGGCAGAAGGTCCTGCCCTCGCGCACCTCGGCCACGCCCTGGCGTACCTTGTTCGCATCGATCAGGTTGAGCCGGCCGAGCTGGTCGTCCGGTCCGAAGTCGCCCCAGGTGGAACCTTCGGGGCGGTTGACCCAGCGCGGGCGGGCCGGGGCGGGCGTGGATGCCATGTCGAATGTCTCCTTGTCGCGGGCCCGGGGGCCCGCTGTTCGTCGTGGATGGAAACGCGTCGATCAGCCGGCGGGCTCGGCGACGTAGATCTCGACCCGGCGATTGCGGGCGCGCCCAGCGCTGGTGGCGTTGTCCGCGATCGGCTCGTAGGAGCCACGGCCGTCGATGTCGATGCGACGACTGTCGACGCCGCGGGCCACGAGGTAGTCGCGCGTGCTGGCGGCACGGCGCATCGACAGCGGGTTGTTGATCGCGTCGTTCCCCGTGGTGTCGGTGTGGCCGATGATCGACACCAGGGTGCCCGGGTTGTCGTTGAGCGTCTGCGCGAAACGGTCGAGCACGGGCCGCAGCGAAGGATTGATCTCCGCGCTGTTGGTCGCGAAGGACACGTCGCTGGGTACTTCCAGGCGCAGGCGGTTGTCGGCCGTCTGGCTCACGCCGATGCCGGTGCCGCGCGTGGCCTGCTCCATCGCCTGGCGCTGCTGCTCCATGTGGCGCGACCAGACGTAGCCGCCGAGGGCGCCGGCGGCGGCGCCGACCATGGCTCCGCCCCGCGTGCCACGGCCGGTGCCCGAGATCGCGCCGCCGAGCACCGCACCGGTGACCGTGCCGATGCCGGCGCCCGCCGCGGTGCCCTTCTGCGTTTCGGTCATGCCGGCGCAGCCTGCCAGCGCGAGCGCCGAGGCGAACAGCGCGGTCGCCGGCAGCGCGAGCGGGCGGCGGACGAGCGTGGTTTCGGATCGAGGATTCTTGTCGGACATTGGCTCACTCCTTGTTGTCCGCCGATGCTCCGGCGGGATCCGGATATTATCGGTGCTCGATCGAAATGGGGAAAACCGGGCCATGGGCGAGCGAGTGGAATTCGAGTGTCGCGCATTGCGGCGCGACGAGCGCGCGGCCTGGGAGCCGCTCTTTGCCGGCTACCAGGAGTTCTATAGCGTCTCGCTGGGCGAGGCGGTCGTCGAGACGACCTGGCGGCGCTTCCACGACCCGGCTGAACCGGTCTTCGCCGCCGGCGCCTTCGGCGACGGCCGCCTCCAGGGCATCGTCCACTACGTCTTCCACCGGTCGACCTGGATGATCGGCCCGACCTGCTACCTGCAGGACCTGTTCACCGTCCCCGAGGCGCGCGGCCGAGGCGTGGGCCGGCGCCTGATCGAATTCGTCTACGAGCGAGCGGCGGAAGCCGGGGCGGGTCGCGTCTACTGGCTCACCCACGAAAGCAACCAGCCCGGCCGGCTGCTGTACGATCGCGTCGCCGAGAACGCCGGCTTCATCCAGTACCGCAGGAACCTCGACAACTAGCCCGATGCAGGAACACGAAAACGATCCCCTTCTCGAAGCGCTCGGCGGCATGGAGGTCGACTCCATCGACGCCGAGGCCGGCGTCGCCCGCCTCCTGTTCAACGTACTGCCGAGTTTCTGCCATTCCGGCGGCAGGATCGCGCAAGGTGGTTTCGTGACCGCCTGGCTCGATTCGGCGATGGCGCACGCCATCATCCATCACACCGGGCGCCAGTCGAACGTCGCCAGCCTCGAGATCAAGGTCAGCTTCCTCGAGCAGGTGGGACCCGGACGCGTGCTGGCCGAAGGTCGCATCCGCCGGCTCGGCCGGCGGGTGGCGTTCCTCGAGGGCAGCCTCTTCTCGGAGGACGGCAGCCGCCTGCTGGCGACGGCCACCTCGACCGGCATGCTGGTCCCGATGACCCGGTAATACCCGCCGGGCCCGGCCCTCAGGGGGAGAGGTAGCGAACCCGGAGTACCCCATCGATCGCGCGCAGGCGCTCGATCACGGCCTCGGGCACCGGCTGGCCGGAGTCGACGATGGTGTAGGCGATGTCGCCGCGCGACTTGTTCAGCATCTCGTCGATGTTCAGCCCGGCGTCGGCCATGGCGGTCGAGATCTGGCCGAGCATGTTCGGCACGTTGGCGTTGACGATTGCGAGGCGCCAGGCGCTGCTGCGCGGCATCACCGCCAGCGGGAAGTTGACCGAGTTGCGCACGTTGCCGTTCTCGAGATAGTCGCGCAGCTGCTCGGCGACCATGCTCGCGCAGTTGTCCTCGGCCTCGGTCGTCGAGGCCCCGAGGTGCGGCAGGGCGATCGCCTTCGGGTGGCCGTGGATCGTCGGATTGGGGAAGTCGCAGACATAGCGCCCGAGCTGTCCGCTGTCCAGCGCGCCGACCGCGGCGGCGTCATCGACGATGCCTTCGCGCGAGAAGTTCATGAGGACCGCGCCGCGACGCATGAGCTCGATGTTGCGGGCGTCCAGCAGGTGCCGGGTCGACTCGAGCAGCGGCACGTGGATCGACACGAACTCGGCCGCCTTCAGGAGCTCGGCGACCGATCCGGCGCGCCGCACCTGCGACGACAGGCTCCACGCCGCATCGACCGTGATCTCGGGGTCGTAGCCGATGACGTCCATGCCGAGTTCGATCGCGGCATGGGCGACCAGGGCGCCGATGCGGCCCAGGCCGATCACGCCGAGCGTCCGGCCGGTGAGCTCGTAGCCCGAGAAGCGCTTCTTGCCGTCCTCCACGCGCTTCCCGAGGGTCGGGTCGGCGGCATCGAGCCGGCGCACGAAGTCGAGCGCCTCGGGCAGGTTGCGGCTCGCCATCAGCATGGCGGCGATGACGAGCTCCTTGACCGCGTTGGCGTTGGCCCCCGGCGCATTGAACACCGGCACCCCCCGCCGGCTCAGGCTGCCCACCGGGATGTTGTTGGTGCCCGCGCCGGCGCGGCCGATCGCGAGCACGCTGTCCGGGATGGTCATCGCATGCATGTCGGCCGAACGCACCATGATCGCGTCGGGCATCTCGACGTCCTTGCCGACCTGGTAGGCATCGGACGGCAGCCGCTCGAGCCCGAAGGGCGAGATCTGGTTGAGGACCAGCACCCGGAAGGCGCGCGTCATGTGTTTCCCCCTTGTCCTGTCGTCGGGCGTGTAGCCGTGCCGGGCGGCCCGTTCGCGGGCTCTTCAGCCGTGCTTGCGTTCGAATTCGCGCATGTAGTCGACCAGGCGCTGGACGCCCTCGACCGGCATCGCGTTGTAGATCGAGGCGCGCATGCCGCCGACCGAGCGATGCCCCTTGAGCTGGACCATGCCGGCCGCCTTGGCACCGGCGAGGAAGGGCTCGTCGAGCGCTGCATCGGGCAGCGTGAAGGGCACGTTCATGCGCGAGCGCGAGCCGGGGTCGACCGGATTGCGGTAGAAGCCGCTGGCATCGAGCAGGTCGTAGAGCATCCGCGACTTCTCGATGTTGCGGCGCTCGATGCCGGCGATGCCGCCCTGGCGCTTGAGCCACTGGAACACGAGTCCCGCGACGTAGACCGCGAAGGTGGGCGGCGTGTTGAGCATCGAGTCGGCGTCGGCGTGCGACTTGTAGTCGAGCATCGTGGGCGTGCCCGGTCGGGCCTGGCCCACCAGGTCCTCCCGCACGATCACGATGGTCAGGCCCGCCGGGCCGATGTTCTTCTGGGCGCCGCCGTAGATGAGGCCGTAGCGGGCCACGTCCATGGGGCGCGACAGGAAGTTGGAGGAAACGTCGGCCACCAGGGGGACATCGCCGGTGTCGGGCACCCAGTCGAACTCCACGCCGCCGATCGTCTCGTTGGCGCAGATATGCACATAGGCGGCCTTCGGATCGAGTTTCCAGTCCGCCCGGGGCGGAACGTAGGTGAACTTGCGGTCCTCGGCGGAGGCCGCGATGTTGGCGCTCGCGAAGAGCTTCGCCTCCTTGATCGCCTTCCTGGACCATTCGCCGGTGTGGACGAAGTCGATCGATTCGCGCCCGCGCAGCAGGTTGAGCGGGACCATCGCGAACTGGGTGGTCGCGCCGCCCTGGAGGAACAGCACCTTGTAGCTGGCCGGGATGCCGAGCAGTTCGCGCAGGTCGGCTTCGGCCTGGGCGTGGATGCTCATGTATTCCTTGCCGCGATGGCTCATTTCCATGACCGACTGTCGCGAGCCGTGCCAGTCGAGCATCTCGTCGGCAACCTGCCGCAGGACCTCTTCGGGCAGCACGGCGGGGCCGGCGCTGAAATTGAACGTATCGCGCATGGCGCAGGTTCCTCGTGTCGGGGCGGGAAAAGACCAGCATTGTAGCGGCTCGCAATCGCGAGGCGGCGACAGGGTCTTGGCGGCCCGGCCTGCGCGCACGCCGAGCCATCGCCGCGGGATACTCCCCATAATCCGGATGGCGCCGGTCCGCCGGCCCCGCGTCGCGACGGGCGGCGCGACCCCACTTCCCATGGAGACACGCGATGAACAACCTCTTTTCCCTCGAAGGGCGGGTAGCGCTGGTGACAGGCGGCTCGCGCGGCATCGGCCGGATGATCGCCAGCGGCTTCATCGCCCAGGGGGCGACCGTCTACATCTCCGCGCGCAAGGCCGAGGCCTGCGAGGAGGCGGCCCGCGAGCTGTCCGCCGGCGGCGGGCGCTGCATCGCGCTGCCCGCCGACATCTCCACCGTGGCCGGCGCCCAGGCGCTGGCGAAGGCCTACACCGACCATGAATCCCGGCTCGACATCCTGGTCAACAATGCCGGCGCCGCCTGGGCGGCGGAGTTCGACGAGTTTCCCGAGTCGGGCTGGGACAAGGTCGTCGACCTCAACATGAAGGCGCCGTTCTTCCTGACCCAGGCGCTGGCCGGGGCGTTGCGCAAGTCGGCGAGCGCGGAGCGGCCGGCCAAGGTCATCAACATCGCCTCGATCGACGGGATCTTCGTCAATCCGCTCGAGACCTATCCGTACGCGGCGAGCAAGGCCGGCCTGATCCACCTCACCCGGCGGATGGCGGCACGGCTCATTCGCGAGCACATCGTCGTGACGGCGATCGCCCCGGGGCCGTTTGCCTCGAACATGAACCGCGCGGCCCGCGACGACGCCGAGAACGTCGGGCGCCGGGTGCCCGCCGGTCGCATCGGCAGCGACGAGGACATGGCGGGGGCCGCCATCTACCTGGCGTCGCGCGCCGGCGACTACGTCGTGGGCGCCACCATCACGGTGGACGGCGGCATGGCCTTCGGGCGCACCGCCTTCGAGGGTGGGAGCTGGGCGGCCGACTGAACCCGGCGGGCGGGACCGGTCGGAGCGACCGCCTGGGTCGGTTTCGCTTCATCATCCCGTCGTTCAGGTTCGGGAATTGCACGGCAAGCGCTCCGCGACCCGCGGAGCATGACCCATGACCCGCGGATCGCCTTTGCAAACCGGAAGGAAGGAGCCAACCATGCGCCATACCGTATCCACCCTGGCCGCCGCCGCGGCCCTGGCCCTGGGCGCCGCCACCATGGCCAGTGCCCAGCCCTCGGGCTACAGCGGCCCGAGCAACGCATCCGGCGCCTCCGGAGGCACTTATTCGGGGCCGAGTTCCGTGCAGCTGATGACGGTCAGGGACCTGCTCGAGAATGGCCGGGACGACCAGGTGGCCCGGCTGCAGGGACGCATCGTGTCCCACGATGGCGATGACGACTACACCTTCGAGGATGCGACGGGCCGCATCCGCGTGGAGATCGACGACGACGATTTCCCGGCCGGCCAGGTCGTGAACGCCGAGACCCGGGTCGAGCTGCTGGGCGAGTTCGACAAGGGGCTGCGGTCATCCGAGTTCGAGGTCGATCGCATGACAGTGCTGCGTTGAGCATCGGACACCCCATGAGCACCGACGAAATCCGCGCCATCCTCACCATCAGCCTGCTGGCGGCCTATGCGGATGACCACAAGCACGATCGCGAACGCGAGCAGATACGAGAGGTGGCGCAGGGACTTGCGCAGGACAGCCAGGTGAACCTGCCCGGCCTCTACCAGGATGTCCTGATGCGCCGGGTGCAGCTCGGCGACGTGCTGCCGAAGCTCACCAGCGTCGAGTCGCGGCGGCTCGCCTACGAGATGGCGGTGTGCGTCTGCGAGGCGGACGGGCAGACCAGCGCGAAGGAGCGAGCCTTCCTCGACGGACTGCGCGCGGCACTCGGGCAGGCGCCCGGCGACTTCGTCGCGCAGGTCGATGCGCTGGCCATCATGAACGGCGCCATCGAGCTGCTGCCGGAGAACCTGTCGACGCTGGCCATCATTCCGCTGCAGATGCGGCTGGTCTACCAGATCGGGCAAAGCTACGGCTACGAGCTCGACAGCGGCCACATCAAGGACCTGCTCGCCACCCTGGGCGTGGGCCTGACCTCGCAATACCTCGAGCAGGCCGGCCGCAAGCTGCTCGGCGGCCTGCTGGGCAAGGTGGGCGGCGGCCTGTTCGGCGGGCTGGGCCGCCAGGCGGTGAGCAGCGGCATGAGCTTCGCCGCCACCTATGCGCTCGGCCATGTCGCCAACCAGTACTATGCCGCCGGCCGCACCCTGGACACCCGGATGCTGCGCGATGCCTACCAGCGGGTCATGGCCGACGGACGCCAGCTGCAGGCGAAGTACCTGCCGCAGATGCAGGAGACGGCGGGCGGCCTCGATACCGCCAGGATCATGCAGATGGTGCGCGGCGGCTGACAAGGCCTTCCAACACGGGAATGGCACCCGTACAGCCTCGCCTGCGCGCTCACGGCAGCGGCGTGCCGGTGGCGCGCGCGAGTGCCGCGAGCAGTTCGTCCTGGAAGGCGGTGTCGTGCACCGCGCGATGCGGCTCCATCCGCTGCTGGTGGTGCCAGTACCCGCCGCTGGACAGGGCTCGCGGGTCGTCGCTGGTGGCCAGCCATTCCTGGGTCAGGTGCCCGAGGCGCAGGTCGTCGGGTGCATGGGCGCCACCCATCCGGGTGGGCACCCAGCCCGGGTTGACCGCATTGCTGTAGACGTCCGGCCAGCGACGCGCAACGGCGGCACTGAGCGTCGTGACGAAGAGCTTGCTGTCCGCGTAGGAACCCGTGCGCCTGCGGCCGGTCCAGTCCATCCCTTCCAGGCTTGCGCGACCGCTCATGTGCATGGCGCTGCTCAGGTAGACCAGGCGCTGGGGCCGGGTGATCAGTGCCGTCAGCAGGTAGGGCGCCACCACGTTGACCACCAGTACCTGCGGGCCGGAGATCACGCCTGCGTTGTGGATCACGGCGTCCATCCGGCCGATGGCGTTGACCTGGTCGGCGAGGTCGCGGATCTGCGCCGGATCCGCAAGATCGCCGATGGTGGCGATCGCGCCGCGTTCGACGAGATCGGCAACGGCGTCGAGGCGGGCCTGCGAGCGGGCATGGACGACGACCTCGTGCCCGTCGCCGAGCAGGGTGCTGGCGGCGGCATGGCCGAGGCCGGCGGTCGAGCCCGTGATGAAGACGCGGCGCC
>DAIMFM010000089.1:0-7989 GCA_036724585.1 Burkholderiaceae bacterium
CGGTGGTCGACCTATCATAAAAAAAAAGCACGGGCGTTCGCGATGCGCTCGGCCCGCAGCTGCCGCAGGCGCGGCGCCTCGAGCGCCTGCGGGCGGGGGCCCGGATTGCCGGCTGGAGCGGCCTGCCGGTCGCCGTCAGCGGCGGCAGCCCGCTCGGGTCCCTGCGCCCCGAGGCGCAGGTCATGGCCGAGGCGCTGGCCACGGACTTCCGGACGAAGGCACGCTGGGTGGAGACCGACTCGCTGGACACCGCCTCGCGCGCACGCCACAGCGCCAGGGTCCTCGGCGAGGCCGGCATCGGGCGAATCGTCCTCGTGACCCACGCCTACCACATGCCGCGTGCACGAGCCGTATTCGAGGCGGCAGGCCTGGAGGTCGATGCGGCTCCCGTCGGGTTCCTCGCCGGCCGCGGCGCGCCCAGGCCGCTGGGCTTCGTGCCGAGCGTCCGGGGCCTGCAACTCGGCAGCCTGGCGATGCACGAGTGGTTCGGCATCGCGTGGTACCGCCTGAACGGCTACATCAGGACGACGCCCTGAAGCAACGAGCTGCCGTGGAACCCCTACAATCGCGACACCGGTATCGGGGGAGCCAGGCATGGCGCTGTTCGACCGCTCGGCACTGAACCCGGGCGTACGGGGGCGGGAGGTCCTCGCGTGGTCGATGTACGACTTCGCGAACTCGGGCTACACCACGGTCGTGCTGACCGCGGTGTTCAACGCCTATTTCGTCGGCGTGGTCGCCGGCAACGCCGCCTGGGCCACCTTCGCCTGGACCGCCGCCCTCGCATTGTCCAGCCTGCTGGTGATCTTCACCGCTCCCGGCATCGGCGCCCGCGGCGACCAGCGCGGCAACAAGAAGACGATGCTGGCCATGGTCACCGCGGTGTGCGTCGTCGCGACGGCCGCGCTCGGCCTGGTGGGCCCGGGCGAGGTCGCCTTCGCGTTGCTGCTGGTGATCGTCTCGAACTATTGCTACGTGATCGGCGACATGCTGATCGCCGCGTTCCTGCCGGAGCTGGCCCGCCCGGCGGCGATCGGCCGGGTGTCGGGATGGGGATGGAGCTTCGGCTATTTCGGCGGGATGCTGACGCTCGGCCTCTCGCTCGCCTGGGTGCTCCGTGCCCAGGCGGCGGGAGCGACCGCCCCCGAATTCGTCCCGGTCACGATGTGGATCACCGCCGCGGTGTACGCGCTGGCGGCGATTCCGGTGTTCCTCGTGCTGCGCGAACGGGCCGGCGCCACCGGGGCGCAGGTGGCGGCGGCATCGATCAGCCGCATCCGGCACTACTGGCGACGCGTGCGCGGGTTCGACGACTTCGTCTGGCTGCTGGTCTGCGGCTTCTTCTACCAGGCGGGCATTGCCGTCGTGATCGCCCTCGCGGCGGTCTATGCGGAACAGGCGATGAACTTCTCGCAGGTCGAGACGATGAGCCTGATCTTCCTCGTCAACATCGCCTCGGCGCTGGGCGCCTTCGGTTTCGGCTACCTGCAGGACCGGATCGGCCACCGGGCGGCCCTGGGCCTGACCCTCGTGGGCTGGATCGTCATGAGCCTGCTCGCCGCGGTCGCCACCGACCGCGCGACCTTCTGGGCGGCGGCGGCCCTGGCCGGCCTGTGCATGGGATCATCGCAGTCGGCGGGCAGGGCGATCGTGGGCCTGCTCGCGCCGGTGCGACGGGTCGCGGAGTTCTACGGCATGTGGGCGCTGGCGACCCGGGTGGCGGCCATCGTCGGTCCGCTCACCTACGGCGTGGTGACCTGGGTGACGGCCGGCAACCATCGGCTCGCGATCCTGGTGACGGGCTCGTTCTTCGTCATCGGCCTGCTGGTGCTGCTGCGCATCGACATCGAGCGCGGCCGCTAGGCCGGCCTGGCCTGCACGGACTGAAGCAGGGCCGGGCGCGAGCGCGTCCGACCCGAAGGAGGAGACATGGACGATGAGACGATCGGATATCTCGGGGCGAGCGAACTCGTGGCGGCCTACGCGGCCGGCAGCCTGACCCCCACCGAAGTGACGGCCGCCATCCTGCGCCGCATCGAGGCGGTCGATCCGGTGATCAACGCGTTCTGCCTGGTCGATGCGGAGGGCGCCATGGCCCAGGCGGCCGAGTCGACGGCGCGCTGGCGAAGCCACCAGCCCATGGGTCCGCTCGATGGCGTGCCCGCCACGGTCAAGGACCTGATCGACGCCCGCGGCTGGCCCACGTTGAAGGGCTCGCTGACCATCGATCCGGCCGGGCCCTGGGAGAACGATGCGCCCGTCGTCGCGAGGCTGCGCGAGGCGGGGGCGGTGCTCCTGGGCAAGACCACCACGCCGGAGTTCGGCTGGCGCGGCTCGACCGATTCCGCCCTGACCGGCATCACGCGCAATCCATGGCGGCTCGACCGCACCCCCGGCGGTTCCTCGGGCGGCGCGGTAGCTGCGCTCGCCGCCGGGCTCGGACCGCTCGGACTGGGAACCGATGGCGGCGGCTCGATCCGCATTCCCGCGGCGTTCACCGGCACGGTGGGCATCAAGGCGCAGTTCGGCCGGGTGCCCGCACATCCACATTCACCGATGGGGACGGTCGCCCACGTCGGCCCGCAGGCCCGCAGCGTACGCGACTGCGCGCTGATGCTGGGCGTGCTCGCCGGCGCCGATGATCGCGACTGGCTCGCGTTGCCCGGGCCCGCGCCCGACTGGGTGGCGAGCGTGGACCAGGTGCTGGCGAGGGGCAGCGAGGGCAAGCCGCTCGCGGCCATGCGAATCGGCTTCAGCCCGCGCCTGAAGCATGCGCGCTACGTCGACCCGCGGATCGAGGCCGCGCTCGTCGCGGCGGCGAAGCGCCTCGAGGAACTCGGAGCGGTCGTCGAGCAGGCCGACCCCGACATTCCGGATGGCGAGCATGCCTTCCGGGTCCACTGGTTCTCGTCGGCGCGCCAGCTGCTGCATCGATTGCCGTCGGAGAAGTTCGAGCTGCTCGACCCGGGACTGCGGGACGTGGTCGAGCAGGCGGCCGGCTACACGCTGGCCGATTTCCTCGATGCCCAGGCGGTACGGGCGACGATCGCATCCGGCATGGCGCAATACACCCGGCGCTTCGACCTGCTCCTGACGCCGGCCACCGCGGTGCTGCCCTTCGAGGTCGGTCTCTATGCGCCCGCGCGGCCAGCCGAGCTGGGTGTCGGCGCCGACCACGACTGGACCTGGTGGACGCCGTTCTCCTGGCCCTTCAACCTGAGCCAGCAGCCCGCGATCGTGCTGCCTTGCGGATTCAGCGACGACGGCCTGCCGATCGCGATGCAGCTGGTGGCCCCGAAGCACCGCGAGGACGCCTGCTTCCGGGCGGCCGCGGCCTACGAGGCGGCGACCGACTGGGGCCGCCGCCGCCCGGCGTTCATGCCGTCGTGACGGGAATCTTGCAGATGCGGGCCCGCCATTCGCGGGGGCCGGTCTCGTGGACCGATTCGCCCTTGGCATCCACCGCCACCGTCACGGGCATGTCGCGGACATCGAACTCGTAGATCGCTTCCATGCCGAGGTCCTCGAACGCGAGCACGCGGGAGCTGCGGATCGCCTTCGAGACGAGGTAGGCCGCCCCGCCCACCGCCATCAGGTAGGCCGCCTTGTGCCGGCGGATCGACTCGATCGCGACGGGCCCGCGCTCCGCCTTGCCGACCATGGCGATCAGGCCGGTGCGCGAGAGCATCATCTCGGTGAACTTGTCCATGCGGGTCGAGGTGGTCGGCCCCGCCGGCCCGACGGCCTCGTCGCGCACCGGGTCGACCGGCCCGACGTAGTAGATGACACGATTGCGGAAGTCGACCGGCAGGTCCTCGCCGCGCTCGATCATCTCCTGGATGCGCTTGTGGGCGGCATCGCGGCCGGTCAGCATGCGGCCCGAGAGCAGCAGGGTCTGGCCGGGCTTCCACGTGGCGACCTGTTGCGGGGTGAGCCGATCGAGGTCGACCCGCAGCGACTTCTCGTAGTCCGGGCGCCAGTCCACGTCCGGCCAGGTCGACAGCGCGGGGGGCTCGCAGTAGGCGGGACCGCTGCCGTCGAGCACGAAGTGCGCATGGCGGGTGGCCGCGCAGTTGGGGATCATCGCGACGGGCTTGGAGGCGGCGTGGGTAGGATAGGTTGCGATCTTGACGTCGAGGACGGTGGTGAGGCCGCCCAGGCCCTGCGCGCCGATGCCGAGCGCATTCACCTTCTCGTAGAGCTCGCTGCGCATCTCCTCGAGCTTCGAGGAGGGCCCCCGACGCAGCAGCTCGTACATGTCGATGGGGTCCATCAGGGATTCCTTGGCGAGCATCATGGCCTTCTCGGCGGTGCCGCCGATGCCGATGCCGAGCATGCCCGGCGGGCACCAGCCCGCGCCCATGGTGGGGACCGTCTCGAGCACCCAGTCGACGATGGAGTCGGACGGGTTGAGCATGACGAATTTCGACTTGTTCTCCGAGCCGCCGCCCTTGGCGGCGATGGTGACCTCGAGCTTGTCGCCGGTGACGATCTCGTAGTGGATCACCGCCGGGGTGTTGTCCCGGGTGTTCCTGCGCTCGAAATGGGGGTCGGCGACCACCGAGGCGCGCAGGGTGTTGTCGGGATTGGTATAGCCGCGCCGGACGCCCTCGTTGACCGCGTCGCTGACCGAACCCGGGAAGCCCTCGAAGCGTACCCCCATGCCCACCTTGAGGTAGACGTTGACGATGCCGGTGTCCTGGCAGATGGGGCGGTGGCCCTCGGCGCAGATGCGGGAGTTCGTCAGGATCTGCGCGATGGCGTCGCGCGCGGCCGGGCTTTGCTCCGCCTCGTAGGCTCGCGCCAGATGCTCGATGTAGTCGGCCGGATGGTAGTAGCTGATGAACTGCAGGCCGGCGGCCACCGATTCGATCAGGTCGTCGGGCTTGATGACGGTCATGGCGGAATGTCCTCGGAACGGGTCATGCGAGGGCGAGGCCCGGACGGCCGCCCCCGCGGAATTCTAGCCCAGCGGCCGGGTCCCTCGCGGGGCGCCCAGCAGCGCCCGGCGCGGGCTGCCGGCGCTGGCCTTGGCGCTGGCGGGCGGGTATCGTAAGGCGATCGTAAGCCGCCGGCCCTAAGGTGAATTGCGCGGCGCCGCAGGCGAAACCACGAGCCGAGAAAGGAGGAAGACATGTCGGGCCAGATCGATTCCGTGCTTCAGGAGGCCGGGAGTTCCCGCCGAGCGAGGCATTCCGCGCGCAAGCGAACATCTCCGGGATGGCGCAGTACGAGGCCATGAGGGCCGAGGCCGAGCGCGACCACCTGGCGTTCTGGGGTCGCCTCGCGCGCGAGAACCTGGTCTGGCACAAACCATTCACGCGCACGCTCGACGACAGCGAGGCGCCGTTCTACAAGTGGTTCGACGACGGGGAGATGAACGTCTCCTGGAACTGCCTCGACCGCCATCTCGGTACCGAGGTCGAGGGCCGTACCGCGATCATCTTCGAGAGCGACGACGGCGAGGTCACCCGGGTCACCTACGGCGATCTCCACAAGCGGGTCTGCCGGCTCGCCAACGGCCTCAAGGCCCAGGGCTACAAGACGGGCGACCGCGCCATCCTCTACATGCCGATGTCGATCGAGGCCGTGGTCGCGATGCAGGCCTGCGCGCGCCTGGGCATCATCCACTCGGTGGTGTTCGGCGGTTTCTCGGCCAAGTCGCTGCAGGAGCGCATCGTCGATGTGGGCGCGAGCCTGGTCGTCACGGCCGACGAGCAGCGTCGCGGCGGGCGGGCCCTGCCGCTCAAGCCGGCGGTCGACGAAGCGATCGCCATGGGCGGCTGCGAGGCCGTGCGCAAGGTCGTCGTCTACCGGCGCACCGGCGGCAACGTCGCCTGGCAGGAGGGGCGCGACGTCTGGCTGCACGATGTCCTCGAGGGCCAGCCCGACACCTGCGAGGCGGTCTTCGTGGGCGCCGAGCATCCGCTCTTCGTGCTCTACACCTCGGGTTCCACCGGCAAGCCGAAGGGCGTGCAGCATTCCTCGGCGGGCTTCCTGCTGCTGGCCAAGCTCACCATGGAGTGGACCTTCGACGTCAAGCCGGACGATGTGTTCTGGTGCACCGCCGACGTCGGCTGGGTGACGGGGCACACCTATGTCACCTACGGCCCCCTGGCGGCCGGCGTCACCCAGGTCGTGTTCGAGGGCATACCCACGTACCCCAACGCCGGGCGCTTCTGGGAGATGATCGATCGCCACAAGGTGACGATCTTCTATACCGCGCCCACCGCGATCCGCTCGCTCATCAAGGCCGCCACCACCTCGCCGGACCATGCGCCGGACAAGTACGACCTGTCCTCGCTGCGCCTGATCGGTTCGGTCGGCGAGCCGATCAATCCCGAGGCATGGGTCTGGTACCACCAGGAGGTCGGCCGGGGCCGCTGCCCGGTCGTGGACACCTGGTGGCAGACCGAGACCGGGGCCCACATGATCACGCCCCTGCCCGGCGTCCATTCGCTCAAGCCGGGATCGTGCACCATGCCGCTGCCGGGCATCGATGCCGCCGTGGTCGACGAAGCCGGCAAGCCCGTCGATGCGGACAAGGGCGGCCTGCTGGTCGTGCGCAAGCCGTGGCCCTCGATGATCCGCACGATCTGGGGCGACCCGGAGCGCTTCCGCAAGACCTACTTCCCCACCGAGCTCGGCGGCTGGTACCTCGCCGGCGATGGCGCCAACGTCGACGCGGACGGCTATTTCTGGGTCATGGGCCGCATCGACGACGTGCTGAACGTCTCGGGGCACCGGCTCGGCACCATGGAGATCGAATCGGCGCTGGTCGCGCATCCCAAGGTGGCGGAAGCCGCGGTCGTGGGCCGGCCCGACGAGACCACCGGCGAGGCGATCTGCGCGTTCGTCGTGCTCAAGGGGACGCGCCCCGATGCCGACAGCGTCCACCAGGTCGCCAAGGATCTCCGCGACTGGGTCAGCAAGGAGATCGGCCCCATCGCCAAGCCCAAGGAACTCCACTTCGGCGACAACCTGCCCAAGACGCGCTCGGGCAAGATCATGCGACGCCTGCTGCGGGCGATCGCCAGGGGCGAGGAGATCACCCAGGACGTCTCGACCCTCGAGAACCCCGCCATCCTCGAGCAGCTCAAGCAGGCGATCTGAAACCGCCTCGGCCGGCGGCGGGGCGGACATCCCGCCCGGTCCGGCCTGTCGCGCGTCCTCGTCGTCGGGACAAGCTCCTCATTGTCGGGGCATCCGGATCGATGCTTCCACGCTCGCCGTGCCTCCGGGGAAGGGGTTTGCTAGAATCGCCGCTCCCGGAGAGGTGGATGAGTGGTTGAAATCGCACGCCTGGAAAGCGTGTTCAGGGTTTACGCCCTGACGCGGGTTCGAATCCCGCCCTCTCCGCCACGAATCCAGTCGCGCCATGGTGCCGGCGGGGCACGGCGCGATCTGCCTCGATCGCGCCGGATGAACCAGATGAGACAGTGGGGTGTTCGATGGCGCTCGATTTCGAGGGAATCCGGGTCCTGGATTTCTCGCAGGTAATCGCCGGTCCGCTGGCTGCCCAGCATCTTTCCCTGCTCGGCGCCGACGTGATCAAGATCGAGCCGCCCGCCGGCGACCAGATGCGCGACCGGATGCTGCCGAGCCGCTACTCGGGCATCGGCATGGCGCCCGGCTTCCTCGCCATGAACATCGGCAAGCGCAGCCTCTGCCTCGACATGAAGCATCCGGAGGGCAAGGCCCTGGTGCGCCGGCTGATCGAGACTTCGGACGTGCTCATCCACAACTACCGCAGCGGCGTCGTCGAGCGGCTCGGCCTCGACTATCCCAGCGTGCGCGAGATCAATCCCCGCATCGTGTGGTGCTCCATCACCGGCTTCGGCAACACCGGGCCGCGTCGGGGCGATGCCGCCTATGATGGGGCGATCCAGGCGGCGAGCGGGATGATGGACAACAACGGACACCCGGAGACCGGCCCGACCCGGACCGGCTACTTCCCGGTCGATGCCATGTCGGGTGTCTCGGCGGCAT
>DAIMFM010000089.1:7999-11167 GCA_036724585.1 Burkholderiaceae bacterium
GTCAGGCGGGTTAGCAGTTGCCCTGCTGCGGGGCTAAGGCAGGGGCGAAGGCAAGGCGATCGACGTGGCGATGTTCGATGCCGGCCTGCTGCTGCAGAACGCCGCCTGTGCCCAGTACCTGGTGGAGGGAATCCCGGGCGGACTGATGGGCAACAGTTCCCTGTCGAAGGCGCCGAGCGCGGGCGCGTTCCGGACGGGCGACGGCGTCGTCCTGTCCTCGGCGGTGCAGCAAGGGCAGGTCGAGGCCATGTGCGAGGAACTCGGCATCGGCGAGCTCATGCGCGACGAGCGCTTCGCCACGGCGCCGGCGCGCGTCGCCAACGCCGAGGCCTTCATCGAACGGCTGACCGAGGCCTTTGCCGCCGACAGCGCCGCCAACTGGATGCGCCGGCTGTCGGCGCGAGGCGTACCGATATCGAAGGTCAACACGATCGCCGACGCCACCGGCGAAGCACGCCAGGACCCCCGCAGCGTGCTGCTCGCGGCTGGCAGGCCGCGCGGTTACGAGGAGTCGGTGGAACTCGTCGGCACCGCCTTCACCTCGCCGGCCGATCCACCGACGGCGCTGCGCCCGCCGCCGGCCCTGGGGGAGCACAGTCGCGAGATCCTCGCCGCGATCGGCGTCGACAAAAAACGGATCGCCGCGCTGGTGGAGCAGGGCGTTGTCATCGACGGCGCCTCGTGATCCGTTCAATTCCCTATGCACAAGCTACCCGATTGAGGCTATGCTTGGCGCCGAATTTGCCTGATGCACTGCGCCATGACGGTATGCGTCGGCGCCGGTCCGTATCATCGCAATCCCTGGATCCAGTCGTTTGACGGATGGGTAGCGCCGTGTTCTCATCGGTCGCTCCCAAAAAAGGATCCAGCCCTTCTACACAGGTTGGCAACGGAGGAAACGAGACATGTCTAGCCTTAGCAGCAAGCTGAATCGCCGCAACGTCCTCAAGGGGACGCTTGCCGTCGCGGCGGCGCCCGCGATCATCACCTCGGCGAACGCCCAGGCCAAGGTCAACTGGAAAGTCCAGTCGCACTGGCCCAAGGCATCCGGTTCCTTCAACGACAGCCTCGGCGTCCTCGCCAAGGAACTCGAGGAAAAATCGGACGGCCGCTTCAAGCTCGAGCCGCTCGGCGCCGGCGAAATCGCCAAGGGCGGCGAGATCTTCAACGTGGTGCGCCGCGGCGTGGTGCAGATGGGCACGACGTCCCCCGCCTACAACCTGGCCGAAGCCGAGTTGATGAGCCTCTACATGGGCATCCCGGGCACGCTGCGCGATCCCTGGGAGGCGATGCACCTCAACAAGAACCTCGGGCTCGAAGCCGCGCTCAACGAACAGGTCAAGTCGAAGGGCGTGTTCTACATGGCCGACAAGGCCTATCCGACCGAGCTCGTGCTCAAGGAGAAGATCGAGCCGGGCGCCGACCTGGCCGGCGTCAAGGTGCGCTCGGCGGGCAGCCTGCTCGAGTTCCTGCACGCGGCCGGCTTCGCGCCGCAGCAGATCGCCGGTCCCGAGATCTACCAGGCGATCGCGACGGGCGTGGTCGACGGTGCCCACTGGGGCGCCGCGATCGGTGCACTGTCGATGAAGTTCTGGGAGGTCGCCCCGGTCCACATGAAGCCGTCGATCCTGATCGCCCAGGACGTCTACATCATGAACCTCGACGCCTTCAACAAGCTGCCCGATGACCTGAAGCTGATCTTCACCTCGACCGTCGAGAACCGCTACTTCCAGCGTTCGGTCGAATACAAGCACCAGGAAGCGATCGCGCTGAATACGGGCATCACCAAGATGAACGTGACGGTGGAGCACTACCCGGACGACGTGCTGGCCAAGTTCGCCGAGGCATCGAAGGCCCTCATGGCAAAGGAAATGGAGAAGGGGCCGAAGGCCAAGGAGTACGCGGAGAAGGTCCAGGGCCTGATGAAGGACCTGGGCTACATCTGAGGCCCGCTCCGACCGGATTCCGATCGGGATCCGTTTCCTATCGCTCGAACCGGCGGCGGGCACCCGATGCCCGCCGCCGGTTCGAGCCTTCTGAACCAATGACACGGGGGATACGATGCTGAAGCTCGCCAGAGGCATCACCCAGCTCAATCTCTGGACCGGCAAGGTCTGCGCGTGGCTTATCGTCCCGATGTTCTTCGCCCTGATCACCGACGTCGTCATGCGCTACGTGGTGGGCAGCGTGACGATCTGGACCGCCGAACTCGCCCAGCTCATCTTCGGCGTGTACTCGGTCATCGCCGGCGGCTACCTGCTGGTCGAACGCGCCCATGTCAACGTCGACATCCTCTACGGCAACTGGTCGAAGGAGAAGAAGGCCAGGGTCGACCTCGCAACCTCCTTCCTGTTCGTGTTCTTCATGCTGGTGCTGATCTACCAGAGCGGCGACATGGCCTGGGAGTCCTTCGCCAAGCGGGAGACTTCCTACAGCATCTGGGACCCGTACATCTGGCCGGTGAAGTTCGCGGTGCCGATCGCCGGCATCCTGCTGTTCCTGCAGGGGATCGTGCGCATGGTGTCGGACTGGCGAGTCATCAAGGGGCTCGAGAACGATCCGGACGTCTGGGGCAAGCAGGCCACGGATGGTTCCGCACACTGACCACGAGGAGCCATCGTGCCGGTTGAACTCGTCACCTCCCTGTTTTTCCTGTGCCTGCTGGTGTTCCTTTTCCTCGGGGTGCCGCTCGTTTTCACCCTCGGCGGTATCTCCGTCATCTTCCTGTATTTCTCGATGGGCCCGGTCGGGTTCTACATCGTCGCCTCGAAGTTCTGGGACTCGATGACCAGCTTCACGCTGATCGCGATACCGATGTACGTCTACATGGCGATGCTGCTCGAGAAGTCCGGAGTCGCCCAGAACCTCTACCGGATGATGCACGTCTGGTTCGGCGGATTCCGGGGCGGCCTCGCGATCGGTACCGTCGCGATCTGCGCGATCTTCGCCGCGATGAGCGGCATCAGCGGTGCTGCGGTCGTCACCATGGGCACCATCGCACTGCCCCAGATGCTCAACCGCGGCTACGACAAGCGGCTCGCTGTGGGCGCCATCAACTGCGGTGGTGGCTGGGGCATACTGATCCCGCCTTCCGTGCTGATGGTGCTTTTCGCCATGCTCACAGAAGTCTCGGTGGGTCGCCTTTTCGCTGCCGGCATCGGCCCCGGC